>PAXB01000014.1 GCA_002715035.1 Fidelibacterota bacterium | reverse complement strand
CCCTTGGGTAAATGTTTCTTCACCCAAAATATATTTTAATTCATCCAACATGAGAGATGGCTTTGTGTAGGCATTGGCGCCAGCAGCACGGCTCCCCTTAAACATATAAGTGGAGCGACTGATCGGTTCATCTTGACCACTGGCCATAAAACTGATCATTCCCCATTGGGTATTCCCCAAACTGCTGTTAAAGCGCCAGTGTTTTTTCTGCCAATCTTTATAGCGCTTACCACCTTCCAGATCAAACCCGTGATCACCATACCGATCCATCATATACCATCGCGTTTGAAACGACGTAAACCCCTCGTCCATCCACGCTTCACGCACTTCATTATTGGCAAGGATGCCGTAAAACCAAATGTGTCCCACTTCGTGGAGGATCAATCCTTCAGATTCGCTGCCATCCATGACCAGCATTGGATATTCCATACCGCCCCCGGCGAGGCGATCTGTATTGGTCACTTGTGGATAGGGATACATGCCGAATTTTGTACTGAGCCATTGAATGGCACGCTCGGTCCGGGCTACCGCTTTTTGGGTCCACTTTTTACCATTTTTTTGATTGAAAAGGGCATGGACCGCAACTCCATTCCACTCTCCACTTTCGTATAAAAAATTAGGTGTGGTGACCCAGGCAAAGTCATGAACATTTTCTGCATGAAAAGACACCACCCGTCTTTCGGTGGAATCATATTCCATGCGGTTCTTCTTGAATTCTTTCAGCCAATCTGAAAATTTTTGACTCGTATCCACCCGCACTTCTTCCCATCCCGGATCCCCCTTTGAAACCACACCTGTGGCACCGATGATATATCCTTTGGGTACATCCATGGTTACATCAAATGTGCCAAATTCTCCATAGAATTCTCCCTCAGCATGGAAAGGTTCATCGAACCAGCCATTTTCATCATAGACCACCATTTTCGGATACCAATGGGCAAAATTATATTGGACACCAACTCGTCCAGCCCGTTCAGAGAATTCCCCCACATGCTGGGTCCAATCCAGGGCAATGATAAGAGAATCTCCCGGAGCCAAAGGTTGGGATAGATCAGCAGATAAAATGGTATCTTCTATTTTGAAAGTATCGGCAATCACGCTCCCATCCATGTCAATGGAAAAATTGCTGATATCATAATTAGATAAATATTTTTCCATCCCCTTCATGAATTTGGCAATCCGGCTGGCGCGGCCGAGTTTGGCCATGTATTCACGATGTTTCACCGTCCCTACCTGGAAGGCATTAGCATAAAGATTAATATAAATGTGATCCAATTCATTTGGGGAATTGTTGACGTATTTAATGGTTGAATGGCCACCGATGGTATGGGCTGCGGTATCCAGTTTTACATCCATTTGATAGCGGACAAACTGTTGCCAGTATTCCCCGGAAAATAGCGAGGATAAATTGAGAGCAATAAATAAAAATATAGGTTTCATAAATTCGTTCCAGAAACTACATAGATTGTCATGTGGACCTTCATTGGTAAATGAATTTTGGTTGGATGATATTTATATTACACTCAAAAAGCATTAAGGGATTAAGAGGAAGAAAGAAGTGGTTGTAAATCTTTGTAAAATACTTCCTCACTCCGCGGGCCGATATATCCCTTTACGATATATCCTTCTTGATCAATGATTAATGTGGTGGGAATACCCGTTATGGGTCTTCCGATGGCACGCCCATAAATACTGGTCACTCTTTGTGTTTCGTTATTATCTATATCTGTAAGTACAGTGTATTCCATATCCCAGGCATTCATAAATTGGAGAATGTTTTTAGATGAACCAGAGGTAAGGGTTATCCCAACAATTTCCAACCCATCTTTTTGATATTTCGCATGTAATTTATTAAAATCGGGAATTTCCCGACGGCAGGGCCCACACCATGTTCCCCAAAAGTTGAGCATAATTACTTTACCGCGGTTTTCACTTAATTTGAATAATTCACCCTGAACGGTACGCAGTGTAAAATCCGGTGCTTTGATGGCATAATCCGGCCGTTTACCTTTATTAGTGCCCATCATTTTGTTTACAATTTCGCTGGGCCGGGTCGCTTCCTTCATTTTTCCTTTTTGACCACAACCGATAGCAATTAATATGGTCATCCATAAAATTATTCTCATTTTAATCATCTTTCTATCCTGCTAATCCTTTATCCAAAAAATCCAAAAAATCATCAAGATTACGTGTCATTCCTGGGAAAGTTGTTATTACATCATCGTCGGGACTTAAAATTACATAAAATGGTAATGCTGCCGTTCCGAATCGATCTATTTCATATTGCTGATTTTCCCGATGGTTCGGGCCCCCATCTGTATAAAGCTGCACAAGAATCATTTCGCCAAACCGATGTTTCACTTCGGACTTCGTAAATGTATTCGCTTCCATCCATCGGCAATTTGTACAGGTATATCCTGTAAAGTCAATAAATACTGATTTTCCTGTTGCTCTCGCTTCTGCAAGCCCTTCGTCTAAATTTCGATACCAATTAAATTCCTCTGCCATGGATGCACCATTCGTGCGCACCGCACCGGATTCACTTTCAACAATGGGCGGTAAATAGGAATATATCAAACCATGAATTTTTTGGCCAAAAAGACCAGAAGTGAGATACAAACCGAAAGTTAAAAATGCCGTACTTAACATGAGTCTGGGAACACTAATGGAAGCGAGAGGTGAATCATGAGGCAATTGTATTTTTCCCAAAAGATAAATACCCGTCAGAAGCATCAATACAGCCCAGACAGCTAAAACAGTATTATGAGAGAAAAATCCCCAACCCCAAACCAAGTCGGTGTTACTAATAAACTTGAAGGCTGCTGCCAATTCTAAAAACCCCATGACCACTTTCACAGAATTTAACCAGGCACCGGATTTCGGCATTTTAGCTAAATATTGTGGAAAAAGTGCTAAAAAGAAAAATGGCAATGCAAATGCAGCACTAAAAACAACCATGCCGATCATGGGCCAAAACCATTGACCTTGAGAAGCTGCGACTAAAAGAAGCCCGACAAACTGCACGGTACATGTAAAACTGGTCAATGTAAAGGTGACGGCCATAAAAAGCGTTCCCATAACGCCGCCTCGCCCCTCTTGTTTCAGTGAATACTGACGTAATGCGGATGGAAGTTCAATTTCGTACATACCAAAAAGAGATAGGGCAAAATAAATAAACAATGCAGCAATAAAAATATTCACCCACGGATTGGCCGCCAACTGGTTGGCGCCAGAAGCACCCAATGTCAATGCCAATATAAAACCGATGATAGAAAATGTAGCAATAATCCCTAAAGTATAAATGATTGCATTGGTAATGGGTTTCCCTTCCCCTGTTTCACCCTGATGGGTAAAGAAGGAAACCGTTATCGGAATCATGGGAAAAACGCAAGGGGTTAACAGGGCAAGAAGCCCCATGGAGAATGCCAATATAACAAATGAGAAAAACCCCTCATCAATGGCGGCATCCAGATTGATATTTCCAAAATCATCAAAAACTTCGGTGACCAAAACCATGTCAGTGCGATCATCTCTGGCTGTCCCACCCTCTACGGTGACCGTGATGGTCAATACTTCTTCCTTTGGCGGATAACACAGGGATGCATTACATACCTGAAAAAGAACATTGACTGATAAATTATATTTTCCAGGGGACAAATCCGATTTTACCAAAATCGGTGCTTTAAAAATGGCACCTCCTTGATGCGTTCGGGTCCTGGTTAAAAATCCATCATCATATTTTTCAACCGGTTCATCCTCCCAGACCAAACCTGACGCTTCAATTATTTCTCCCGTAACTACTACTCGTGTGGCGATGGGCCCTTCACCTTGATCCCGAAGCGCATATATTTTCCACTCCGCATCCATTTCTGCCGTCACGATTATATTCACAACTTCTCCAGCACGGACAGAAGATTCTGCTTTCGCTGACAGGGTTACCGGACTTTCAAATTGTCCCCAGAGATGGGAAATACTAAAAAAGCCTAAGAAAATAATTGTTTTT
Source organism: Fidelibacterota bacterium (assembly GCA_002715035.1). Lineage (GTDB taxonomy): Bacteria > Fidelibacterota > Marinisomatia > Marinisomatales > TCS55 > TCS55. The sequence continues at coordinate 23,707 of PAXB01000014.1, read as the reverse complement.
ATAAATCTATTCATTTATCTATATTTTTTTCACAAATCGGGTCGAAGGTAAGTGTATTAATTATGGTGACCAAACCATTGTTTGAGGCGAAAACTAAGTCCTTTTCTTTGATTAATTTGTCGTTGAATTGTCAAAATTGCATTTTCACAAGATTGAATACCTTCATTAAAAAAATAATCAAATTGATCGAAATCGGACCATTGATAATTTTTGACATCTGGACTGATTAATATATCAGCATCCCGTGAAAAATGTTTTATGAGGTTTTGGTAAGTGGACATGTCTGACCGCATCATAATTTCATATATGTTTATTTCATCCAAAGGTTTCATACCACGGCGGCGAATATCAATACCAATTAATAAATCCACATCATTTCTGATAATGGTCGTGGGCAAGGGGACACTTACGCCACCGTCCACCAAAAGTTGTCCATTCGCTACTGTTGGTTCCACATAGCCAGGGATGGAACCGCTTCGGGTGGCCGCTTCTATCAAATCACCCGAATCATAAACCACAGGCTTACATGTATTTAAATCCGTGGAAATAACTTTCAATGGAATCTTTAATTCTTCAAATGTTTTTACCGGAATTAAAAAATCAAATGCATCTTTTAAACGCTTTTTTTTAATGATCGAATTCCGATGCAATGACATAGCCAGCACCATTTGATCTTTCAACTTTTTAGCAACCTGATTAAAAGCTGAACTTGACGAGATTGGCTTATTTGGAATACGATCCGTCCCCAGTCCTCTAAAGATATCACTCTTTATGAATTCCCGGAATCGCTTTTCAACCCATTTTGGATCGAGCGTTGCGGCATACATGGCACCCACGACAGCACCAGCACTGGTTCCTGCAATCTGATGAATCGGTATTTTATGTTGATGCAAAATAGTCAGGGCACCAACATGGGCTGCCCCTCTTGCACCCCCTCCTCCCAAAGCAAGACCAATGATTGGCCTGGGCATTTAGTCTTTCAACGCTTCGCTTTGTTTCATGATTTTCACAGACATTTCCACTTTTTCAAATGGATTATCACCATCGGGTCCTTGATACATTCTATTTTCACGCCTCGGTGTGTTGGCATTGACAATCTGGTCAATCACATCCATCCCAGAAATAACTTTTCCAAAAACAGTATATTGATGATCCAATGCTGGTTGAGGTGCATGACAGATAAAAAACTGACTCGACGCACTATTTGGATTCCGAGTCCTTGCCATGGATAACGTGCCCCTCACATGGAGAGAATCATTAAACTCAGCAGGAACCAACCATGAATCAGGATCATCTTCACGACCAATGCCGAAATATTTTCCTGCCCTGCCTCCTGTACCATCATTCATCCGGTCATTATCCTTCGAATTAGGATCACCACCTTGAATCATAAAACCGGGGATAACACGATGAAATGTAGTTCCATCAAAATACCCTTCATTGGCTAATATTTGAAAATTTTCAACGTGGTAAGGAGAAACTTCTGGATATAATTCTACAACCATATCGCCAAACGGTGTGGATATTACCGCCACATCATTATCTTTTGCACAACTCATGAATAAGACTCCAATCCATATTAAACTGATTATTTTTTTCACTTCTTCAAACTCCTACTTCCTGGTTTTGTTGTTGGAATTGCTTCCAATTCCTTCGGGATTTTACTTTCTTCATAACTTAAAACTTCCATGGGAACTAATGAGAATTGGTTTTTGTGCAAAACGACTGTCCCATTACTTCGGTCAACGATCACAGCCACCCCCATCACGATTCCGCCAAACGCATCGACTACATTCATTACTTCTTTCACTGATCCGCCTGTGGTTATGACATCTTCCACAACCAATACCTTTTCCCCCGGTTTAATCGTAAATCCTCTTCGAAGGGTCATTTTTCCATTTTCCCTTTCGGCGAAAATGGTACACTTCCCCATAACCCTTCCCACATCCGTTCCGATTACAATTCCTCCCACCGCGGGAGAAATTACCGTATCAATGTCTAAGCTTTCAAAATGATCCGATATTTTTTGAGAAAACATGGATAAATACTGTGGGTGCTGGAGTACCTTCGCACATTGAAAATAAGACGGACTATGTCGCCCAGAGGTGAGTACGAAATGGCCCTCTAATAGTGCCCCAGTTTCTCTAAAAATATTTAAATAGTCATCACGACTCATTCGTAATNCCCCTCATTTGGTCTACATAGTTTTGTGCCGCATTCCATATGGCTTTTTCACTTAGATCNCCGGCAAAACTAATTCCTCTTGAAACATTAATCAATGCAATGCCATCTGTATTNCCATCTTTCATACTTCGATTNAGGTCTCCACCCTGTGCCCCGATTCCGGGAATTAAAAATGGCAGTCCAGGTGCCTGCTTCCGTACACGGCTAATTTCTTCCGGCGCGGTGGCACCAACGACTAATCCCACATTGTCATTGCTGTTCCAATCAACAGCCATTTTAGCTACTTTATCGAACAACATTTCATTCCCAATAGGTTGATTTTGAAAATCAACGGCAGAAGGATTGGATGTTCGGCACAGAATAAAAACGCCCTTTTCAGGATTGTTCGTAAATGGTGCGATAGAATCCTTCCCCATAAAAGGGTTCAACGTTACCGCATCAAATCCAAAATGATTGAATAAACTATGTGCGTATTGTTTGGCCGTATTACCAATATCCCCCCTTTTCCCATCCCCAATAATGATTGTATCATCACCAAAATATTCCATGGTTTCTTCCAACCATTTAAAACCGGCGCTCCCCCACCGTTCAAAAAATGCCAAATTCGGCTTGAATGCAGCAGCTAAATCCTGTGTTGCATCAATGACTTTATAAGCATGTGCTTTCAATTCATTTAAGGAAGAACTCGTCGAACCTAATCCTTCTGGATTCATATCCAGTCCCACGCAAAGATGGCTTCCTTTTTCCCTTATAACATCTGAAAGTCGCGAATTAAATGATTTCATTAGCTAAGAATTTACTTTGGGTTGACCGGAACCTGAAAAAGGATTGTATAGTTTATTAGAAAAACTGTTCACATCGATTAAATTCACCCCCTATGGATCAACTTTCTATTTCTAACTTACCCAATTCAGATTCCAAAATAATTGCTTCNAGCGGTGTNTTNCAAATTGAATTAATAAAACATACAGGAAAAGATGACTTCCCTCAATTGATAGAAATATCCAAGTCTTTAGCAAAGGATTATAGTGATAAAGCAATTCTCACTGATGCTACTATTCACAAATATTTTAATAAATCCGGATCTTTACCCTTTATTGCCCGATATAGAGNTGAAATTATTGGCTATATAATTGGTGTCCCTTTAGAGACTCTTAGTAATGAGCCCTGGGCCCGATTGGATGAAAATTTCGGNAAAGGCAATACCTTATATACCTATGCCTTTGTGATTCAATCGGAATATAAAGGGAACGGCTACGCCAAAATGTTAAAACGGGTATTTCTGAGTTGGGCAAAGAAAAAAGATGGGATTAATTTTATCACGGGCCATGTAATCAATGGTGTATCCGCACGATTTACAGGCGATATTCGGATTGTTGATCGCATAGACAACTGGCAAGGAACCGGCAAAACATTTGAATATTATAGACGGGAAATAGAACCGAGCCAAGATTCTCCTTTGAAAAATAATCCCCCTTTAATTACACGGACTTAATTCTTTTTTGTCAATAAGCTGACNACCACCAAGGAAACTACCGACAAAGTAATGGCTGGTAATACTTCATCCATATTATTATATATATTCTGTGGAATAATTGTTTGAATAAAGGCCGCCTCCTTCCACAATAAAGTGGTAACTGTCCCCGTTATAATAGAAGCGACTGCCCCTTCTTTTGTCGCCCGCTTCCAGAACAATGCTGCCACCAGACTGGGTGTAATGGCTGCACCATAAATTGTATAAGCATACAATGCTCGCTCAAAAAATCCTTCAGATTTAGCAAAGCCTAATGATACTATATAAGCAATAATACCTAATCCAAGAACAAGCAATCGACTCAGTAATACAATCTTTTTTTCATCAGCGTTCGGATTAATATAATTCAAATAAACATCCCGCATAAGTGTTGTGGCAGGAACGAGTAGAAAACTATCAGCGGTGGAAATAATAATACCCACNATTGTTGTCATCATAATAGCACCCAGGAATGTGGGTAATAGTTTATGAGCCGCATAAATCAAAACGTACTTTCCCACTTCTGCATCGGGAATCATACTGGAAGNNACCCANGCAGAAAAAATAATCATCAATTCCGCAAGAAGGACCGCAAAGATTAATACTTTTGTTGCCTGCTGGGCGCCCTTGGCATCTTTACTGGCAAAAAATCGCTGATACATATTGGCATCGCCCATGATTAGCAGAAAAGGCGGCAGACAAAAATTGATAATATCCATGGTNGAATACACACCAAAAAAGTTCATGTGCTCCGGTTTACCCATGGCTTCAAATGAAGCCGCCATACCGGAGAATCCACCGGCTTGAGCAAGAAATATTGGAATAGCAATTANAAATGAAAAAATGATGATTATGCCATTCGCTACATCTGTATAGGCAACACTCACAAGTCCCGCCAACATCGTATATGCGATGATAAAGATGGCTGCAATGATGGTTCCTGTTTGAATACTGATGAGGGAATTACCCGTTTCATCCATTAAAACTGTGTTCAATACAGCACCTCCTGCATTGAATTGATAACTCACAATCACCATGTAGGCAATCACAAGNGCAATGACAGAAAGCATCCTTGCNCCCGGGCCAAACCGATCTCCTAAAATTTCCGGTACNGTAAATTTTTCAAAAGCCCTTACTTTACCCGCAATTTTTGTGAGCAAGACAATTCCTAAAATACTGCCGAGGGGAAGAATGAGAGCGGCCATACCTGTTTCGTAAGTTTTTCCCGCATTACCCAAGATAGATCCTGTGCCCATCCATGTGGCTAACATGGTACCCACCAGTACCCAGGGTGGTAAGGATCGTCCGGCCACAGCAAAATCAGATTGGGTCTTAATTTTACCGGCTTTGTACATACCAATCCCAATCAAAGTGAAGAGATATAAGAGGATAACGACTAAATGAATCATATGTTGCTTCTGTCTTGGTTAACTTGANGCAATGAAATTAATTTCACACCATGCGAAATACAAGCATCGGCATTATTTTAAAACAATTAATTTCCATAACAGTTTTAATTGGGCAGATACCATTTCTATGGGGTCAACCCAATCATGATGATCCAAATCAAAAGGAAATATACGTGAATCGACTAGCAGAATCGTCGAGCCCATATTTACTACANCATAAAAATAATCCAGTAGATTGGTATCCCTGGGGGGATGAAGCATTTCAAAAAGCAGCTGAGCTAGACATACCAATCTTTCTTTCCATCGGATATTCCACCTGTCATTGGTGCCATGTAATGGCACACGAATCATTCGAGGATGAGCAAGTTGCTCAATTATTGAACGAAAATTTTATTTCCATCAAAGTGGATCGGGAAGAACTTCCTGAGATTGATCATGTTTATATGTCCGTTTGCCAAGCCATGACCGGGCACGGTGGATGGCCTCTTACCATTATTATGACACCGGATAAGGAGCCGTTTTTTGCGGGAACTTATTTCCCCAAAAATGGCCGTTTGGGCCGTCCCGGCATGATGGAACTCCTCCCTTCTATCGCCGACGCATGGAAAAACAGGCGGGCTGAATTGGTTCAATCAGCGGAAAAGATTAATGAATACTTAGTAAAATCGAATACAAAAGAATTAGGAACTCCTTTATCAAAAGCAATATTAAAGGAAACNTATTCNCAATTTGTAAATCGTTATGATAAAAACCATGGCGGTTTTGGGACACAACCTAAATTCCCCTCACCCCATAACTTAGTGTATTTGCTTCGATATCATCATATGACGGACGATAAAACAGCACTGGAAATGGTTGAAAAAACATTGCAAGAAATGCGGTTGGGTGGCATTTTTGATCATGTAGGTTATGGGTTCCACCGCTATGCCACCGATAAAGAATGGCTGGTGCCCCATTTTGAAAAAATGCTTTATGATCAGGCTATGTTGGTTATGGCATATACAGAGGCATTTCAAATCACAGGGAAACCCGAATATAAAAAGACTGCTGAAGAAATTTTGACCTATGTACAGCGGGATATGACCGATGCGAAAGGTGGATTCTACTCCGCTGAAGATGCTGACAGCGAAGGTGAAGAAGGCCTTTTTTATATATGGACCATTCAAGAATTACAATCTATTATTGGCAAGGAAGATACCCAATTCATCCAGAATAGATTTAATTTGACACCGGAAGGAAATTTCAAGGATGAAGCCTCTGGCCAATCCACAGGTAAAAATATCTTCCATTTGAAGACACCCATTTCAAATTCAAAAGATCTCAAAAAAATCTCACAAATTCGTGAAAAAATATTTCATGTCAGAGAAAAACGAATTCACCCTTTAAAAGATGATAAAATACTTACGGATTGGAATGGGTTAATGATTGCAGCTATGACCAAAGCTGGTGTGGCTTTCCAAGATAATGTGCTTATTGAATCCGCTGAAAAAAGTGCAAAGTTTATTTTTAATAACCTCATGGATAAAAATGGAAGATTGCAAAAACGATATCGAAAAGGAAAATCGGGGTTGGACGCCCATTTAGATGATTATGCATTTTTTGTCTGGGGTTTGTTAGAACTCTACGAAGCAACATTCAAAATTGAATACCTCAAAAATGCTATTCAGCTAAGTGATATCATGGTTTCGGAATTTTGGAATGAATCAAGTGGCGGCTTTTATTTAGGGAGTGATCAAACAGAAAAATTAATTGTTCGCGCTATGACCGGTTACGATGGAGCCATTCCATCTGGAAACTCTATTGCTGCCATGAACCTGCTCAAATTGACACGGATCACTGGAGAAATAAAATGGGCAGAAATGGCGGATAAAACATTTAAAGTATTTTCAAATGAAATAAATAAAGTACCCTCGGGGTATACTTCTATGGTGACAGCATTCTTATTTGAATATGATCATCCAAAAGAAATTGTTGTTGTGGGATCCGGGAGTGATCCTGCCACGCAGGATGCCCTAACCAGAATGAAGTCCGAATATATTCCGGGGAAAATTCTTCTTTTTAAAGACACCGATCAATTATCCCCAGGCCTTTCTCCTTTGGCAAAATGGACGGCGACTCAAGAAACGATTGATGACAAAGTCACATTTTATGTTTGCCAAGATTTTGCCTGTAAAATACCAACAACCGATATTAAAGAAGCATTAATATTCATCCATGAGTAAACCATTATCAAAACGTGTGGGAGAATTATTTGCCCACATTCAAGATTTATTCGATACTGCNGCTCATTCGGCCATTCAGCGTGTTGATGAAAAAGGTGGAAAGAAAAATAGACTATTGGGCTTTTTTTCTTCAGCCGGTGATGCTTATTTTAGGAAATACAATGAAATCAAAAAACGGAAAGAATCCAACATGGATTCTTAAATAACATAAAAGAGTAAACATGAAACTTGAATTACACTGGAAAATTATTATTGGGCTTGTACTTGGNCTCATTTTTGGCGTTCTCGCCGCAGCAAATGGTTGGGGCGGATTTACAACAAACTGGATAGCACCATTCGGTANAATATTTATAAATCTNTTAAAATTGATTGCCGTACCACTGGTTTTATCTTCATTAATTACCGGAGTCGCTTCCCTTTCGGACTTAAAAAAATTGTCCCGAATTGGTGGTAAAACAATTACAATTTATATAGTAACTACTACCATTGCTGTTACTATCGGTNTAGTTTCTGTAAACCTATTAAAACCTGGCGACACNGTACCAGAGGATATGAAGGTAAAGCTTCAAGAAACCTACAAATCCGCAGCATCTGGAAAATTAGAAGCTGCCGACCAGATAAAAGAACGAAGACCGCTTCAACCTATCGTAGATATGGTTCCCAGTAATTTCTTTAGTTCTGCTTCGAATAATAGAAATATGCTTCAGGTTGTTTTTGTGGCTATAATCATAGGCATAGCCCTTATTCAAATACCCAAAAACAAGGCAAGGCCTGTATTAGATTTTATGGAAGGGATTAACGATCTTGTCATTAAACTGGTTGATAATATTATGCTCATGGCTCCCATTGGCGTATTTGCACTCATTGCGGATACCATTACGTCCGTTGCAGGAGATAATCTCAACAATGTATTAGAATTGCTCAGTGCCCTTGGGTTTTATATGCTGGCGGTGATTATCGGATTGATCATTCAAATGGTGTTCACCTATACAGCCGTGTTAAAAATCTTTTCAAATATGTCATTAAAAAAGTTTTACCAAGGAATCGCCCCAGCCCAATTATTGGCATTCTCTACCAGTTCCAGTGGAGCCACACTACCCGTTACAATGGAAAGNTGTGAAGATGAGCTNGGCGTTTCCGAAGAGGTCTCCTCATTTGTCCTTCCCCTTGGGGCGACGATTAACATGGATGGCACCGCCCTTTATCAGGCAGTTGCTGCTGTATTTATCGCCCAAACATTGGGAATGGACCTCACTCTCGGCGCACAACTTACCATTGTTCTCACAGCTGTTCTGGCATCAATAGGAACGGCTGCTGTACCGGGCGCAGGAATTATTATGCTAATTATTATCCTGGAAGCCATTGGAGTCCCCAGTGCAGGGATTGCTCTCATTTTAGGTGTAGATCGAATTTTAGACATGATGCGGACCGTAACCAACGTCACCGGAGATGCAAGCGTGGCTGTAGCCGTGGCGTCTAGTGAAGGTCAAATCTCTAATTAAAAATATGTGAACTATTCTTGAAACATATAAAATAATTCGTGTAAACTTGGGGAGCTATTTTAGAATTCTTACTTCAGTCATTGAATTTCAGGATCTTCAAGAAATAATCCTTGAGACAACCTTCTGAATTCAAAAAACAGGCCTTTTCTGTCTCGATTTATCGTGATGGGATAAAGGAAGTTTGCTGAAAGCAGAGACCTCTACCGTGAATACACGGATCCTGAAATCGAGTCTGAAGTAAGAGCATTAAAAAACCCCTGAAATTCAGGGGTTTTTTATTTCAATAAGGATGACTGGATTTGATTTATTCGCCATCGAGCACCTTTTATTTTTAACCGGACACAATCATCATCGTAGTTCCGTTCTAACACATCAACCCCTTCTTGGGCCAAAGCCATTTCTTTTGATTCCTGATAGGAAAACCGAAGGTCAACAATTTGATAATTTTCATCTATGATTTCAATTATTCTTTGGGAGAGCATTTCGATACGTAGATTATTTAATGCTGATACAAAAGTACTATCGGCAAATCTTCTTTTTAAAAAATGAATGTNTTCATCAGCTTCATCACGATCAATTTTATTCAACACGATTTGGATCTGATGTCTATCAGCGCCCAGATCTTTTAATACCTCCATGATGGTTTGATAATGATCCTCAACCTGACTGCTGGATGCATCCAAAATCAGTAAAATTAAATCCGAATCAACAACTTCTTTTAATGTACTCCGAAAACTTGCCACCAAATGATGGGGCAGTTTCCGAATAAACCCTACAGTATCACTCAACAATATAGTGTGAGAGCTATCTAACTCAACCGATCGCACGGTCGTATCTAACGTAGCAAAAAGCTGATCTTGAATAAAAACATCAGCCCCTGAAATCGCCTTCATTAAGGTGGATTTCCCGGCATTGGTGTAACCCACTAATGCAACCTTATACTGATTCCCTCGTCTTTTGCTTTGTGTATTTCTCTCCCTTTCGATTTTTTCTAACTCACGTTTTAATTTGGAAATACGTGTACGGATTAGTCGACGGTCGACCTCAATTTGCGTTTCACCAGCTCCAGCACGGGTTCCAATGCCACCCATTTGTCTCTCTAAGTGAGTCCACGCCCGGGTGAGTCGCGGTAACATATATTCTAATTGTGCTAATTCAACCTGTGTCTTTGCCTCTTTTGTTTGGGCGTGCTGTCTAAAAATATATAGAATCAACCCACTGCGATCAATCACTTTTACTTCTTCGGTAAGTTTACTATAATTCTTAATCTGTCCTGGGCTGAGTTCATCATCAAAAATAATAAGCGAAACACCCAACTCTTTTGCCTGGTTTATAAGCTGTTCTGCCTTTCCAGATCCGATAAATAATGATGGATTAATTCGCTTTAACTTTTGGGTAACATTTCCCACCACTTCTGCACCTGCCGTCTCCGCCAATAACTGTAATTCCTCCAAATGTTCATCAACAATATTTTGATTCAATTCACCATGGATTACACCCACAAGGAGTGCTTTTTCTTTCATTTTTATTTCAGAATTTTCTATCAAGAGTGCACTTTGATTTCTTCGGTCCGCATGCGGCTTAAATATGATTCTAACATCAACAAGGCAATAGCTAAAATTAAAAACGTTCGCCATAATGCTTTGCCCTGTCTATGGGAAGAGATGATTCCCTTTACATCGGATCCTGGGTGTATCCATACTGACCGACTTTCCCCTAGTATTGAAATAACTTGATCCTCTCGAGCACGCAAACTTGGTTTTTCAAATGGAGATAATTTCGAAGAAAATGCCGTATAAAACTCATCGGCTGCGAATACTTCGTATGAACCTAATTCTTGAATATTATTAATAATAAGTTCTTCACGATTATAATCTGGAACCAAAAGGATTCTATTCCCAGAAGGTGTTATTAAAGACCATTTTTTATTGATGAGTGATTTATTTATTTTTATATATTTTTCCTGTCCTACTTCTACCATGGAAGTATTGATTTCGTTTGTCGCGGACAATATCAGAAGTCGATGTATTAATGGTATGAGGAGACCCTTCATGCCAAAATCATTCCACCGGAGGTCTAAGGGTGACGTAAAATAATAAATTTGACTTCCTGAGTGAGGTATCTCTAAAAAGAAGGAATCATCATTATTTAATGTTAAAATATTTTTATGGCCTATTTGGTTTTCAATCTTGTTATACTTATAAATCTGGGGAAGCGCCGATGATAAATCTCTCAAATTTAATTCCTGTAAAATGGGATTATCTCTATCGGTCACATCAACAGAAAAATAAGACTCACCTGTTACGTGAACTGTTTCTATAAATTTAGGTAACTTTAAATTAGCCTGGGTTATAGAGGATAGACCTGCATAATTTTCACCTGAAAACCACAAAATACTGCCGCCTTCACTTAAAAAACGTTTCATAGATTCGATGGCTGATGGTGATAAATGTTTCGGGTCTTGAAGAATCAATACATCCGTTTCATCCAAATATATCCGATGAATTCCATCCATCACTTTTAATTCAATATCCAGAAACCGATCTTTCCCGCTAATGGATTCTAATACGGTTTTCAGCATAAATAAATCATCCTGGGAATTTGCAATCACTTTGCATGAAATTTGTTCAGGGATGGTCAATTCAAATGTTTGGGTATCATCAAAATAATAGTCATCTCTTGGAATAACTAATTTTCCTCGAACTACACCACTTTTTCCCGGGTATACCTGAAATAAAAATTCCTTACTTCTCTGGGGCTGGAAATGAGACACAATTTGTCCAACGCGTTCTTCATTGATATATAATTCTACGGGAACATTACGTCTCTCAATTGGTCCCATATTTTCGATTTTTGTATTGAGTTTTAATAGGTGGTTTGGTAGCTTAATTTGACTGACAGCGGAAATATGGGAGATAGACACATTATCTGCCATCGGTTCTTGGCCGAAGAAGTAAAATTGCCAACCATTAAAATCTGTTTTGAAATTTGATGGTGGTGCGATGGGAAAATCACTTAAAATATAACATTCTCTGTTACCAGATGCATCCGTAACAGATTTCAATACCGAATCGACCACAGACCAGATTTTATCTTTGCCAACAGCCTGTGAAATATTCCATATTGCAGGATTAATCGTCATCCCTTTTTCTATAATTCCATCATATAATTGTTTGACTGGTGTTGTTTGATAAACACGAAGATTGACCAAACCATTGAAACTTGAAACGATATTGGGTAATGCAGCTTTCACTTTGTCGAGATAAGTATCACGATCCTTCATAACAGCCATGCTCGCCGAATTATCAATGATAATGACAGCAGTTGATTCATTTTCACTCGGAATCCATGGGGAATCATTCATTAGAATCGGACCAGAAACCATCAATACCAATGCGGAAATGATACCCATCCGTAGTAAGATTAAAATCCATTGTCTGATTTTTAATTTCCGAATGGTTTCATGTTCTAATGCCTTAATATGACGAATGGTAGAAAAATCAACCGTTTTTGTATGGCGAAGACTAATCAGGTGAATGATAATGGGTAGTGATACAGCTATCAGTCCCCATAATACAGCCGGGAATAAAAATGACATTAGATGGGTGTAGAGAGCATCATCATGATTGCGCCTGACCCTAATGGAATTTTAAAATTGTCGTCCAGAGGTATAGGCAAAATTTCCATGACCATTGCCGCAACGGCACCACTCAAAGAAATGGTTATGGGCAATAATGAATAATTCATTCCAATAATAATACAGACGAACAAACCACCGAAAAATCCCTCCCAAGATTTATTCCAAATTTTATGTTTTCCATATCGTTGACCAATTAACCCCGCCGCAGTGTCTCCAATACTCATAAAAATAAGTGCAATAATAGCGACTGGTTTTGAAAATAATATAATGGAAATAACCGCACCAATCATCACCCATGTGGCGCCAGTTAGTTTACCTTCCTGTTCATGGCTCCTGAGCATAGAGTCAATAAACAAACTAAACAATGACTTTACCCACGCTACTTTATGACGCAAAATATCAAATATGATGAAAAGAACCATCAGTATAGATAATAATTTCACAAATACCCATTTTTCTGGAAAAACATAAAGATAACTAAAAGGAATTGCCAGATTAAATAAGTGAATTGATTTTCTTTTATATTCGCTTAATGGTATCATTTTTCATTAGATAGTTTGTCAAAAATGTCCTTTAAATCTAAAATGCTCACCACCAAATCTACTTGAATTGTTTGATCCAAGACGGTGCCTGGTGCAATGGACTGATCTAAAACTGTATAGGGAACTAAATCTTCATTTTGCTTATAGGATATTTTTCCCACTTTTAATCGTGCTTTTGTTAATAAATCCTTTGCATTTTGCATACTCATTCCAAATAACTGAGGAACCTGGAAAAAATCTGGTGGCAATCCTTGGCTAACGGTAATTTGAAGACCCATACCTTTTTTTATATGATCACCCGATTTGGGAAATTGCCATGCAACAGTCCCCTTCGGATAATCAGGATTGAATTCGGTATATACAGTATCAATTCTAAGACCAATTTGTTGTAGGGATATTTCTACGCTTCTTCGAGATTGCCCAACTAGATTGGGGACGATTATTAATTTTTCTGATCTGGAAATTTTTAATCGAATTGTCCGCCCCGGTTTTACTTTCGCACCTGCTACGGGATATTGATCTACTACAGTTTGGGGAGTAACATCAGCTGTATAAACGGTATCGTATACCACACCTTTATATCCTTCAGTTTCCAATTCAATAAGGGCCCGATTTAGATTTTTTCCTGTTATATCGGTCACAATTAAAGTCTTATCCTGGCGGACATAAGATGGCATGATAAACCAGTCAAATATTAAAATTATTGCAAGAGATACGATTCCAAAAGCAATTAAAAATTGTATAATTTTATTCATCATTTTTTCTTATTCGAGCAGCAAACATGCCATCAACTTTATCTCGAGGGGGAAATGTTTCCAAACATTTTTGTGCATTCAGCCAGTTATTGGGTACCAGATCTTTTCCAGAATCAATACGGAAATTATCGTCTAATTTAAGAAACCACTTTACCACATTCCAATTCTCTTCCATTTCCAGCGAGCAGGTAGCATAAACCATGACGCCTCCCGGCTTTAAAAATTGGGCCATGTGAGCGATGATTGATTTTTGAATTNTTACCATGGATTCCACATCTTCTTTTTCCCGCCGCCACCGTATATCTGTGCGTCTGCCCATAACGCCAGTGCCCGTACAGGGTGCATCAATTAAAATTCGGTCAGCCATGGGAAAGTCATCTTCGCTCGCATCTTTTCTTTTCCATTGAATGGGCCATTTTAATTCATTTGACCTTTTTTCTCCAATCAGCATTCGGACTTGACTAACATCTGANGCAAATATTTTACCCTCATTTTTTATTTTTTCAACGATATAACCGGATTTTGTTCCTGGCGCTGCACAAACATCTAAAACAATATCGCCCGGTTGTGGATCTAATAATTCAACTACCGCACCGGAAGCACGATCCTGGACATGAATTAATCCTTTTGTAAATAATTCACTTTTGACCGCATTTCGCAGACCGGAATCCACCCGGATGAAACAATCGGATTCAGGGCTTTGGATTATTTCAACATCTAATTTATCCAATCGACTTAAAATCGTATCTTTAGACTCAGTCATACAATTCAATCTTAAGTCAATATGAGAAGGCATATTTAGATATTCACATAATTCAATGGTTTTTTCCTCACCAAATTGATGAATCCATTTGTCAATTATCCAGGCNGGATAGGAATACCATGCAGAAAGAGATTNTTTTTTATCTTTTTGATTGGGATCAATATTATTAGTTTTACGCAAGAGCGCATTTACCAAACCACTAAACTTTTTCCCTAACTCTTTTTTGGTGAATTCTACCCATGAATGCACAGCCGCATGCTGTGGAACAAATTCATCCATCAATGCTTCGAAAAACCCAATTCTCAAAATAATGTGTACAGATGGATGCAGCTTATGTATCGGTTTATCTAAAAATAAATTGATCCAAAAATCCAATCGCCCTTGCCAGCGAACCACTTCATTCGTTAATACCAATGATCTCGAAATGTCCTGTTGATGTAATTTATTATTTTTATAATATTGATCACGCACAGACTTTAATCGATTATTGGATCGATAATATTTTTTTAAGATTTGAAATGCATGATAGCGAGCGTCTTTCATCTCTACCCCATAGGGTCCCCCAATGTGACATGAAAACCTCTAAGGCAATCAGCCATATCCATTTTTCGTTTTCCCTCAAGATGTACTTCCATTAGTTCTAATTGACCGTCAAAACAAGAAAGTGCCATTTTGTTTTTCTCCAATAATGAAATGTGTCCTGGTGGAAATNTACTTTTTTGATTGATGAGAATTGTTTGATATATCTTTAACCTTTTTCCCATCAGGATTGTAAAAGCCCCTGGAAAAGGAGATAATGCTCTAACCTTATTATGAATATTTTCCATAGAATCAGACCAATCAATTTTGCACATTTCTTTGGATATTTTGGGTGCAACAGTCGCAAGGTCATTGTCTTGAAGTTTTGGTTCGACCTCTCCGTTCTCCAATAAATTTAACGTTTTGAGAATAAGTTTTGCCCCTTTCTTTGCCATTTTTACTGTGAGAGATCCACAATTATCTTCATCACTAATTTTAATTTTATCCTGTAAAATAATTGATCCTGTATCCACCTTGGGTTCTATTAGAAAAGTTGTAATCCCTGTCTCTTTATCTCCATTCAACAATGCATGTTGAATGGGTGCTGCCCCTCTATATGCTGGTAAAAGTGATGTATGAATATTTACAGAACCCATGGTGGGGATTTCTAAAATTTCCTTTGGTAAAATTCTGAAAGCAACCACCACAAACAAATCAGGGTTTAATGCCTTTAATTTGGTCTGAAATGACGCGTCATTTAGAGATTCAGCAGGAATGTAATTGAGCTTTAATTCAGAGGCTAATTCACCAACGGCAGTATGTTTTAATGTGCGTCCCCGACCCATGGGTTTAGCTGCATTGCTTACAACACCCAATATTTGATGTTTTGACTCATGGAGTGCAATCAGTATTGGATTGGCAATCATGGGATTGCCCATAAAAACTATATTCATAATTCGGTTCCTTTGGAATAAATCAGGAAGTCTGAATTAATATTAAAGAACAAATGCCTTTCGGGTTTTCGCACGAGTAACGGCCCCTTGTGCTATCATTTTTAAATCATTCTCAACAGTCATTTTTACTGTTTTTGTAACGCGGTCTACAATAAATACTCCCTTAAGATGGTCCATTTCATGCTGAATTGCTCGAGCTAAAAGGCCACGCATTTCTTCAATATGTTCGGTCCCGTTTTCATCTTGATACTTAAATTGAATAAACTCTGGCCGTTTTACTTCCAATCGAACATCCGGAATGGATAAACATCCTTCTTCAAACCAAGACTCCCCACTGCTTTCCATAATCTCACCATTGATGAAGATATGAACACTTTCTGTTTCTTCCTCAATACCAGATATATCAATAATGAAGAGATTTAAATCGACACCAATTTGATTGGCAGCCAGGCCGACACCACTTTCTTCATACATCGTATCAAACATGTCATCGATTAATGATGATAGTTTTTTAAAATCTTTTACGGGTTTGCATACTTTCCGAAGTATGGGATCCCCATAATGAACAACTTCTCTTACAGCCATTAATTCTGAGTCTCAATCACTTCTGTTTCTGAATCATCTACCGAACCCACTTGNCCGGCAATTGCAGATCTGTTGACTGTCATATTTGTGTTTTTATCCACTTTNAGGATAACTGATTTTTTTTCATTGCCTTTAAATCCTGCAATAGTGCCATGGATACCGCCAATAGTCACGACGTGACTTCCTTTTTTTAAGTCTTCCAACATTTTTTGTTTTTCTTTTTGACGCTTCGCCTGTGGGCGAATCATCAATAAGTAAATAATGGCCAATATAATGACCATGGGTAAAAATGTTAAAAAACTGCCACCTTGAGCCCCTTGTCCACCAGAAAATAATTGTATGAAATTCAATTGTTTCTCCTATTTTTTGAACAGTAAAATTACCGCGGAAATACGAATTTATTAAAAGTTAAACAGACTTTTTCAGACAAATTTCGAATGTAGTCCCTTTTCCTATTTCACTTTGAATTACTTTGATTTCTCCACGATGAATTTCACCTATAATGCGATTGACCAACGATAGACCAAGCCCCCATCCTCTTTCTTTAGTACTAAACCCTGGCCGGAATATATTTTTCCAATCTTTTTTCCGTATCCCCGACCCATTGTCTTTTAACTGAATTATTCCATTATTATCATCTGAATATATCAATATTTCTACTGTACCCTTTTCGCCTTTTATTGAGTCAATACCATTGCGAATTAAATTTTCTATAGCCCATCCAAGGAGGATTTCATTGCCTTCAATAAAAATTTCCTCTGAAGATGTAACCGTTAGTTCAATTTCTTTTCCCAAAGATGGCATTCGTTTTTTTAAATATCCCGTTTGCCTATTAACCAATTCTTTTAGGGAAATACTATTTAAAACGGTTTGACTACCCATTTTACTAAATCGGGTTCCAATTTGATTCAACCGTTCTAAATCAGATTCCATTTCTTGGACAACATGAGACGATTCTTCTGGATGACGCTTTATTCGATCAACCCATCCCATCAATGCGGAAACAGGTGTACCCAGTTGATGAGCTGTTTCTCTGGCCATCCCAACCCATATGTTACGTTTTTCGCTGTTTCGAATGGAGTTAAATCCCATGAATCCAATGAAAATAAACATGGCTACTACACCGATTTCCAGATAAGGCAGCCATTGCAGTTTCCGAATAAGATCTGAATCACCATAATGCAAAAACCCTAATGGAATAGACTGCCCTGATATTTGATCATGGTATGAGATAGGAATTGGATCATTCTGTCGATCCATGGCACCCATGGGTTTCTTGAGCTGATCCGGTGATTCAATATCTGAAATGTTCCTCGAATAGATAGGTGCATTTTTGGCATCGGAGTAAATAATGGGGAATTGTACTTTTTTGATAATTTCGTCAAAAACGAAATTTAAATTAGTATCCGAATCCTCATTGACTGTTTTTGCAATTATTTCTGAATATAGTTTTACAATATCTCGATTGTCATTCCTTAAACGATTTACAATTGCATTTGAATAACCCAATAGGCCGATGATGAGAATCAATCCAACAAAAAATAGTCCAACTTTTATATTATTGTTATTACGGTAGCTATTCATCTTTCTTTCGCCTGAAATATCCAAACCCAATCAGTCCAAGGGATAAACCAAAGGATGTAAAAGAAATAGTCAGTCCCTTTTTGAATGAGGATTTATCATAAATAAAATCAATTGTATGATTCCCAGCTGGGACCTCAACACCACGCAGTATTCCATTCACTTTATGCGTTTGAATTTCTTTACCATCCATCATCGCTTTCCACCGAAGAGGATAATACACTTCACTTAATACCAAAAATTGATTCCCTTCAGATTCTGTAGAAATAGTAAATCGATGCACTGTTCGATCAAATTGAGTAATAGTCGCCATTGAGTTTTCGGAAATATCGATTTGTTCACTGATATATGCCGTTTTTCTCGGATCAAAATCCGGTTGAATTATTTTTTTCCAAATAGTATCATATGGTACTGATTGAGCTTCACGAACAAACCAAACACGGGGCAAAGAGTTCTCAAGTTCGAATACAGCAACCGGCATTTCCCCGCGGGTTGACCTCATTTTCCCTTCTTTAACCAATTTTAGTGATGGATGGTTAATCTTCTGTGGACTAATAAGATATTTTACATTTAACATTTGCAGAACAGGAATTGCAGCAGCATTCCCCGTTTTGGATAAGAATGTATTGTAACCCCTTAACTTTGCCGGGTGATACCCTCCCACCGATTCTAATCCGAAAGCCGCAAAACGACTTTCACCAAACAAACTGCCAATGGGATAGATTCTAAAAATACTATCGTCATCTTTTAAGAATTGAATGATATCGTCTTCTTTGAAAAAGCGATCAACAACACGTTTGGACATCAGTTGTGATCCTCGCCCACTGGAACGATTCGGTTGAATAATTTTAAAATTAACAATTCCAATATCAACGATCGCTAAGGAAACTGTTACCGCCATCAACATCGCTTGAGATACTTTACGATTGATCCAAAGCCAAATAAGCACCATGAGTGACCCTGAAAATAGAATCATTAACCAGGCATCATTTAACCACAAATTCCATCTAAGATTATTTAAAGCTTGGGCTGCACGTGGATCCTGTATNTGAGGCGGAGAAAAACTTCCCCTTACNGCTGATCCAATGGCAGTTCCGCCCAACNCCATTCCAATGAAAAATACCCCTATGACACCAGCAATTCCCCAAAACCATTTAGGGATTTTACCTTCTTTTAATTTCACCAATTCATCCAACCCAAAAGCGGCTAAAACAGCCACATTAAATTGAAGTAAAATGAGTATCATATGGGGAACACGAAACTTATTAAAGTATGGAAAAATGTTAAAAAATAGGTCGTAAACNAAACTGAAATGTTTCCCGAATGAAATAAATAAGGCAAATGCNGATGTGATCACTAAAAATTGATGAATCAATTCCCATTTTCGAAAAAGACCTATTATTGCTAACAATAGAATAATAATACCCATATAATTTGGATAATCCGTAAATGGCATAAATCCCCAGTAAGGTTGACCGCCGAATCCAAAGGCAGAAGGAATAAAAAATGTCAGTATTTCTTTTGGATGGAATGACCACCCAGTGGCATAATTATAGTCTGCGCCGCCACCTGCTGAACCACCTCGTACAGAAAATGGGGTATATTCCATGGCCGGTAAATAAATCAATAATGAAATACCGATTCCGATCAGACAAGCCAGCGAGAATAAACCGAATCCTTTTCCGATATTTGATCGATCTTCTGAATTCCGAATTCCATTAATGAGTATTAATAAACTGTACGCACCAATGAGCAACCAAGTATAGTAAGCAATCTGGGCATGGGCCCTTTGAAGCTGAAATCCGAGTAAAATAGCCAACCATCCTGTATTCCATAAATTGGGATTTTGCCATAATCGAACGGTAAGCCATAGAATCCAAGGAATGTATGCTGCCGTCATTATTTGGCTGCCATGACCAAAGACGACCATGGTGACCATATAAGGTGTAATCATGAAAGCTACGGCACCCAATCCAGCGGCCCATTCTGAACATTTAAAATGTCGTAATAATATAAACCCACCAATTCCCGCAAACAACAAATGGAGCAATTGGATAATCATTCCCGGGAGAAAAAACAAATTAGACAAATAATCGGGAAAATAGAGTTTCGATACGTTAGTAAATGCTTCTGCCGTGGGCATTCCACTGAAAACCCATGGCTGCCATAGAGGAAATTCTCCGGTTTTTTCTTGAATGCTATTGAGAGCTATTCCAACCGCTTTCGGAGCTAAACTATCGGAAGAACCAAATGTTTTTCCACCAAAAATGATCGGATTGAATAATACACAAACTAAGACCAGTAATAAAAATCCTGCAACGACTATAGGATTTTTCAATAATGATTTCATTTCATTCCTTTTTTAAACGCGTTTTTCAAAATCCCCAGCCCAGCTAAAAAGTCCTTGTCTTCCGGTTCAAATTTTAGAATCCATAGCATAGCTCCAAACGTAATGACCGAAATAAAACATACAGCCGAAAGGGTCAATAAGGTATGATATCCCATAATAAAAGGCTGTACGCCCATCAATGCTCCAAATGTCACTATTCCGGCAAGAATAGGTTTTAATAATTTTTTACTTAAAAATGATATTTTCAGTATCCAATGTACTTCAATGACACGAGTGAATCCGATTGCTGTCAGAGAAATCAGGGTTGCCCAAGCAGCGCCGTAAATCCCGTAGCGCGGTATCAGGATTATATTCATAATAATGTTTAAAACAAAGGCCCCCAAAGAATTCCACAACGCGAGCCGAGTATACCCTGCCATAGTCAGTACAGCACCCGGCGCACCCAAAATAGCCTGGATGAATGCCGCTCCCGTAAGTATGACTAGCACAGGAGCGCTAACCATATATTCCGGGCCAAAGAGCAGCATCACCTTGCCAGGATATAGAACAAAAATAAGGGAAATAGGAATAGCCATGGTCAATATCCAGCGGCTCACAAGTTTACACAATCTTGACATTTCATTCACCTCCCCCTTGCTATGCAGTTGGGATAAAATCGGGGCATAAATACTTAAAAAAGAAAATAAAAGTACTTGCAATAAACCTGCTGTGCGGGCAGCTGGATGATATAGGCCTACCGTAGATGTATCCGTAAAATATCCCAGCATCAGAATATCCATCCAATGCATAAACGTTTGCAGAATGGTTACAAACATGAGGGGAATAGAGAAGGTAAGCAATGGTTTATTAAACGGGGTGGATAAAACACTTTTGATCGTAACCCCGGATAGAGATTGTAAAAATTTAAATATTAAGATGCAACCAATGACACCTGTCATGACCATGGGTAGTATGAGAGCCGCTTCTTTAGATATGAACCAGAAGCTCAGCACCATAACTCCAAATAGTACCGTAGGATTCACAATCTGAGTGACAAAGACCTTGTATTTCATCAGTTTAAAGCCTTGCGTGGCAAAAGCCGATACAAGGGTAAATGCATTAAAAGGCATAGTAAGAGCAAAAACTATCAGAACAATATGTAACAAGGGCGACCCATCCAAAACACTTTTTACCAGCCACCCCGATCCTAAAATAAGGATAGCCATAACCATCACTGATAAAATACCGGTCATTTTCAGGGCTGAGCTAACCATACTCCGGATTTGTAATCTATCCTGTTGAGGATCCAAACGACTCACGAAACGCATGATACCCGATTCCAAACCCATCTTAGCAAGAACTTCACAAATCAGAATAATGGAGTTAGCTATGGAATAGATTCCTAAGTATTCAACTCCCACCCAACGTGCCAATAAGGCTGTATACAGGTAACGGTTCACATTGCCATACAAGAGCCCCGAAAACGTGATAGTAGATTCTTTAGCTATCTTTTGGGCAATATTCATTTATTAATACCCAATTCATAGATTTGTACCCTCTCAAATATTCCTCTCAAAAAAGGACGGAAACCTGTGAAATAAAAGTAAGTTGGGTGTATTTTAAATGTATCCTGTCTGATAATGTGAAANTGCGCACGTTTAAAAAGAAAATTCAGTCTTTTTNGGTGTATTTCGTGAAAGTGGCTCGGCGACCACAAAAAATAAGGTTTGCCAACGGGTGTAGATAAATACAATCGACCATTTTCTAATAATCCCTGTCGTATTTGTTCCAAGCACCAGAGCGGATTATATAAATGTTCAATAATTTCAAATGCCGTAATTACTTCATACTTACCTTTAATTTCATCGGTATCTAAATCAATATTTGTATTCCCAAATGCACACCCAAATACCTTTTCCAATTCCACCGTAAAAGACGATCTGTCTCCAATATCTAACCCTGATTTTGCTTTATCGCATTTTCCAATAAAATCAAGCGTTTTGGACCATCGGATTGTATTGGTATCCAAATGGGAATATTCGGAATTTATTTTTTTTCTATAAGAGTTTATCATTCATCAAAACATTCAGATTCATTGCAATCTCGACCAAGTGTTTGGAAATGTGTGAACTGATTCAGGAAAAATTTATCCATCAAGTTAAAGAAAGGTAAAGTGCATTTAATTTTGTTGTTACTCTCGGCGGTGAAAAGAGGCGGTTCACCGCTTCTTTACCTCTAAGACCAGCCTTTTCAAGCTCCTGTCCATTCTTCATTAACTCAAGACATTTTTNTGATAGGGCTTCNAGACTTTCTTCTATCCATAAACCATTTTCGGAACCAATATTTATTCCTTCTGCTCCGATAGGTGTAGTTAAAACAGGCGTTCCGCAAGCCAATGAATGAGTTATCTTCATTTTCAAACCTGCACCCATGTGAATCGGAGCAACCATCAGCATTTGAGATGCAATAAAACTATCAATNTCATCGACAAAGCCCAGGTAGTTCACCCCTTCTAAATTATGTATCGTCTGAATGATTTTGCGACCCAATCCTTTGCCCACAATATTTAAAGAAACCGAACATGATATTTTCGGAAAAACTTCATTGATTAATATTTNTACAGCTTGAATATTTGGCTCCCTATTGTATGATCCAACAAAACAAATAGAATTGGGTGTTTTAGCTATTTTATCAATATTTGGAACATTAATCTGTGGGGGGATTACATGAATTTTTGTCTCACAACCAAGATTAGCCAAATACAATTTATCTTCTTCCGTTAAGGTGATAACCGTATCAAATTTGTNCCCAATTTCCGGCTCCAGTCTCTTNGCNATTTCGAATGATTTTTTATGGGTTNAATCNCCGTTTATNATTCCTCTCTCATGAACTTTTGTAGAAATATCATGAAATACAATTACACTTGGAATGTTTTTAATTTGTTTTTTGTAATGGTGCATCACATTGTATTCAACCTGAACCAAGTCAAACCTGTTTTCATTTACTAATTTTGAAATGAGGTTTTCCATATTCTTTCTTTTATACTTAGCAAAAAAGAACGGTTCCTTCCCTTTTAAGTAATTAAACATTGCCACTGAATTACGAATTCCAGATGATATTTTTCCGATCATCGATTTTTGATTCCTTGGATAAAGTATTGTATGGACATCAATCCCTTTGCTGATAAGGTCAGTTGTCATGCTGCTTTCA
>PAXB01000013.1 GCA_002715035.1 Fidelibacterota bacterium | reverse complement strand
TAATTCACAGGAAAATTATACGATGAAAATTGCAGTATTAGTGAAACAAGTTCCCGGAGCTGATTCTCCACTTCCCATACAATCTAATCAGAATTGGGTAGACGAAGGAGCGGTTGCATTCATCATGAATGAGAGTGATAATTATGCGTTAGAAGAGGCGCTGCAAATTCGAGAATCTATGGGAGAAGGTGAAGTGGTCGCCGTGAGCCTTGGGCCAGATCGCATCCAAAAAGTAATTCGGGAAGCGTTGGCAAAAGGTGCAGACCGTGCTATCCATATACAAATGGATACGGAAGGTGTAATTGACCCATTGGTGACAGCCTCCCTTTTTGCGCAGGCTTTAAAAGAAGAAAATTTTGATTTAATTTTTACTGGGTTACAGTCGGATGATCTTGGTATGGGCCAAACGGGTATTATATTGGGCGAAATGCTGGGGATGGCCACCGCATCTCTGGCCATGGCAACCGAATTGGGTGATGGAAAAATCAAAGTAAAACGGGAACTTGAAGCAGGGTGGTTTCAGTGGGTTTCCTTAACACTCCCTGCCAGTGTGAGTATCCAATCCGGATTAAATACCCCAAGGTATCCATCATTGAAAGGCATCATGGGTGCCAAGAGAAAAGAATTAAAAGTTGTAACGCCCAATGNGNTTGATGCAACCCAATCATTGGAAAAAGTATATTTGCCTAAAAGCGAAAAGCAAACNGTGATGATTGAAGGGTCNGCGGATCAGATTGTAGAAAAATTAGTTGAAACATTTCGTAATGAAATCAAAGTCTTATAGGGGNATATGATGGATGTTTTAATCGTACTGGAAGACAATAATGGGAAGATTCATCGGATGGGATTGGAATCCATTGCGGCCGGTCAACGTTTTTCCAATGAAATGGGTTTAACCGCAGGTGCCTTGGTATTGGGCGGCAATGCTGATGGACTGGCAGACCAGGCGTCCGCTTATCAATTGGGTGAAGTGCTCAAAGTCAATGATGCATTGCTGGAATCCTACTCTGCCGATGGGTACAGTGAGGCTGTAAAGCAAATCATTGATCAGGAAAATCCTACCTATGTGTTGTTCGGTCATACCTACCAGGTACGGGATTATGTGCCACGNTTGAGCGCAAAAATGAACAAACCATTTCTGGTGGATAATATTGCCATTCGCGTTGAGAATGGCCAGCCAATATTCACCAAGCAAATGTTCAATGCCAAACTTTCTGCTGATGTAGAAGCCAACAGTTCAGGTCCATTTTTGGTTAGTTTCCAATCTGCNGCTTTTAGCATGGACGCCNCGGCCGCTGGATCGGCTTCAATCCGGGAATCTACTGTTCAATTAGATACAGNTATGATTCGAACNAAATCAGAACCGCCATTTCAGGANGAAGCTGGTGGCGTGGACTTAACCAGTGCCGATATTATTGTTTCTATCGGGCGCGGAATCGGCAAGGAAGAAAATATTCCGCTGGCTGTAGAGCTTTCTAAGGCTTTAGGCGGGGAATTGGCTGCATCCAGGCCGGTGGTTGATTCCGGATGGTTGCCATCTGCCCATCAGATTGGCAGTTCGGGCCAATCCGTATCGCCAAAACTTTACCTTGCGCTGGGAATATCAGGCGCCATTCAGCATGTGGTTGGCATGAAAGGGTCCAAAAATATTGTTACTATAAACAAAGATCCTGACGCACCCATTTTTGAAATTTCTGATTATGGTGTTGTTGGAGACATCCTGGAAATAATTCCCAAATTGACCGAAGCAATCCAGGCGTTAAAAAACTGATGTCCGAACGAGAAGTCCTTGATCTGGACGTTCTATTTGTGGGAGCTGGGCCCGCCAGTCTGGCCGGAGCGATTCACCTAAAAAGGCTGCTTAGCAAATCCGGAACGGAAGCAAGTGTAGCTGTGTTGGAAAAAGCTTCCGAAATCGGCGCCCACTCCTTATCGGGCGCTATTGTTGATCCCCGGGCCTTGAGAGAATTATTCCCGGATTTTCCAGATACGGATTTACCCTTTGAAGCAGAGGTATCAGAAGAACATCTATATTATTTAACGGAAAACAAAAAAATTCCTTTTCCATTTGTTCCACCTTCTATGAGTCACCATCATTGTTTTGTGACCTCATTAGGGAAACTGACTCGCTGGCTTGGTAACAAATGTGAAAATGAAGGTGTAGATATTTTTTGCGGTTTCGCTGGTACAAAACTTTTGTATGAAGGTGAACAGGTAGTCGGTGTGCGTACCGGTGATCGGGGTATTGATAAAAATGGAGAGAAAAAACCTCAATTTGAACCGGGGGCAGATATTCGCGCCAAGGTTGTCATTTTAGGTGAAGGTACCAGAGGCAGCTTGACGAAAAACCTCATCGATCGGCACGAACTTATGCAAGGGTGTAACCCGCAAGTCTGGGCAGTTGGAGTAAAAGAACTGTGGCAGATGCCTTCTGGGACTGTCCCGCCTGGATATGTGGCACATACCATGGGCTTTCCTCTGGGTCAGGCCATATTTGGTGGCGCTTTCCTATATGGAATGCAAAATGATATATGGGACTTGGGGCTGGTGGTTGGCCTGGATTATCAAAATCCTGGAGTGGATTCTCATCATGAACTTCAGCGCCTCAAAAATCACCCATGGATTCGTTCTTTACTTTCGGCGGGTAAAATGATCGCTTATGGTGCCAAATCATTGCCGGAAGGGGGTTGGTATTCCATCCCAAAATTGTCGGTGGGTGGTGCTATGCTTATCGGAGATTCAGCGGGTTTTATGAATGGTCAGAGACTAAAGGGGATCCACTTGGCCATGAAATCAGGGATGCTTGCGGCGGAAACAACTGCGGAAGCTCTTGCTACAGGAAAATTTTCAGAATCGGACCTGGCAGATTATGATTCGAGGATAGCATCCAGTTGGATAAGGGATGAACTTTGGAAGGTACGGAATTTCCACCAGGGATTTGACCGTGGTCTATTTGGTGGGCTGGCCAATGCTGGAATTGGACTTTTTACAGGTGGTCGCGGCTGGGGAATTAAAAACCGTTTGTCCAGTGAAGCGGGGCATAAAAAGATGCAAAAGGGCGTGAAAAAGAACCGTTACCAAGATCTGCAATTTGATGGTACATATTTGTTTGACAAGGTAACAGACGTCTATTATTCGGCCACTGCCCACGAAGAAGACCAGATGCCTCATCTGAAAATCAGGGATCAGGATGTATGTGTTTCAAAGTGTACAGAAGAATACGGGAACCCATGCGAGAAATTCTGTCCGGCAAATGTTTATGAAATGTTACCAGATGGAGATGGCCAGAGACTCCAGATTAATTTCTCGAATTGTGTCCATTGTAAAACTTGCGATATCATGGATCCCTACCAGATCATTGACTGGGTTCCCCCTGAAGGCGGAGACGGTCCTGTTTGGGTTAATTTATAAAGGAATTTTNGGGGCAGATTCCANCGCTGCTTAACATTCAGTTCAATGCCTAGTCATTTTTATTTCCCTTTTGAAAAGGACTTTGATCATTACTCACCAAAAGTCCTGGATGGGTTNAGTGAGTATGAAAAATACCAACTTTCCTTTCATCCAGAACGTCCCAAATATTTAGACTATTTAACTATTTTTTCTGAAGTAGGTGAATGCCTTCAACGTGAGGAATTCGGTGCAAATCTCATTCAAACGCACCGTGCATTATTTATAATCAAGGACGTAGAAATTCCCGTGATGCTGATTGGTCAGCAGAGCGGTCCCACATCCGATTATAAATCCTTNCAACAATTGGCAACAGATCCGGAATTAATCAAAAGTTGGAATCATGGTATGCCNACNCCNGCCAGCTATNAAAAAGCNATTGAAGCAGTAGCATTAGCCAATAATGAAANTCGGTTNATTATTGTATTTGTAGATACACCTGGTGCGGATCCAACAGAGGNATCNGAAGNAGGNGGNATTGCNTGGANNATTGGTGGNANNATCNANGCNNTNGTGGAAGCNNAAGTACCNACAATNTCNNTNATTATTAANCGNGGNTGCAGCGGTGGNGCTATTGCGCTTACAGGAACTGATATCACACTGGCCATGGAAAATTCAACCTACTTGGTTATTACCCCCGAAGCATGCTCATCTATTTTATACCATGATAGACAGCATGCCAATGAAGCAGCTGAGATTAGCCAAATCACATCGAAAGAAGGGTTTTCACATGGCATCGTGGATGCATTAGTGGAAGAACCCAAAGGACCGGCACATCGTTTTCCCCAAGAGTCCATTCAATCCTTGAAAACAGCACTGATAAAAAATATTATTGGCGAAAATATTCCTGAATAGAAAAAGGTTGTCTATTTCTATACGCCTTAAATTCCCGGACTTTTTAACACATAGAATTAATGAGTTCATGAAAAAAATACTTTTTACAATATTAATTTATTTTAATTTTATCTATGGCATGCCTTTTTTGGGTAAAAAAATAGTTGAAGATGATACCCAACTCAGGTTAAAAGTAGCCACCGCACAAAGGACATATGCACCACCAGTGATTGATGGAATACTTGATGATAGCGTCTGGGATAAAGCAATAGTTCTAAATCAATTCGTTCAACATGAACCATTTAACTTGCATGCTCCTTCTGTAGAAACCAAGATTCGTATTTTATATGATGATAGTTATTTATATATAGCATTTAATAATATCGATCCAAATCCAGAAAATATATCGGCACGTATTGGTCGCCGTGATGATTGGAGTTCAATGGAAAATAATTCAGATTGGGTTGGGGTTGGATTTGATTCAAATGATGATGATAAAACTGGCTACTGGTTTACCTTAAGTGCGGCAGAAGTACAATTAGATGCGGCTATTGCAGAGGGAAAAGGATGGGGTGGCTTTGATATAACTTGGAACGCCGTTTGGGAAGGTAAGACCTCTTTGCATTCTGAAGGATGGTCTGCTGAAATTAGAATACCGTTCAATGTTTTTCAGTATAGTAAAAGTGATATTCAGACTTGGGGCGCAAGTTTTCAACGTGGATATTTTAATAAACAGGAAGAAATCCATTGGCCTGGAAGAGCTCTGGGAGCAAATGGCTTCGTTCCCTATTTTGGTATTTTAAAAGGGATAGAAGGGATTCCTCAACAAAGAAATTTTGAATTTGTACCTTATGTTTTATCGGGTCAGACTAATAGCGATGTTAAGGAAAATATAGCAAATATTGGTTTAGACACTCGTTCAAATATTAGTTCAACTAGTACTTTGAACATGACCTTTAATCCTGACTTTGGACAAATTCAAGCGGACCCTTCAGTTCTTAACCTTTCAGCCTTTGAAACACGGCTTAAAGAAAGAAGGCCATTTTTTGTTCAGGGCGCGAATTTTTTTACAAGCCACCTTAATTTATTTAATTCTAGAAGAATAGGTAAACGACCAGATTATTATTCACCTGATTCAGGTACAATAACAGATAGACCAAATGAAACTACAATTCTTGGTGCAGCAAAAATTTTAGGAGAAACATCGTCAGGCTTACGATACGGTGTTATTAATGCGATAACAGATAAAGAATATGGTGTTCGTGAATATGAAATTGATGGGATGGATAAGAAAGAAGATTTTTTAATAGAACCATATACAAATTATTTTGTGGGAAGATTAGAAAAACCAATTGTAAACGAATATTCAACTATTGGTTTTTTAGCTACTGATTTACGTCGACAAAATGAGAAAATTAAAGCACAATCAGTTAATGTTGATTGGTTACTTACTCTGATGGATAATAAACTCTCTTTTCAGGGACAGGCAGCAAGTTCAATTAATCTTGACCAAACAGGTTTTGCAAGTCGTTATCGCCTATCATATAAGGATCCTGATTGGTGGGAGATGATGATTTGGGGTGGTTTAAGAGATAAGAATTTTGATGTCAGTCAAATGGGGTATCAAGAAAAAAATAATAATTGGTACTCGGGGGTAAGAGGCTCAATAAGAAGAGATAAGCCGAATGCGATGTTTCTTCGACAATCTTTAGAACTAAAATTAGATTTACGTGGTAGACAAAAAGATGATAGAGGCGATGCTGTTTTAACTCGTCAAAATATAGAACTAGAACAAGATAATACTTTTCTTAATTATTGGAGCTTCGGTTGGGATCTTAGGGCTAATGCTGAAACCTATGAAGATGATGATATATACCGTGATTCTCGAGCGGTAATAATTAAAGATGAGGCGTGGCAATCCATAAGTCTAGGGTTTAAAACAGATAGACGTAAAAGATTCATCCTTGGATCTCAATTTAATATTTCTAGAGGTGCAATTAGAGGCGTAGGTAGAGAGTATGGACTTGAGTTAATACTTAAGCCAACAGATAATATTAATTTTTCAGTTAGAACTTCTAAAGAGGATAGGCCGGGGTCAATGCAATGGGTGGGAATTGTAGAAGACNAAAATGGTGTTAATATTATTTACTCAAATATAAAGAGAAAACAAACAAATACAGAGTTAAGACTAAATATTGCATTCTCTTCAAAAATGACATTTGAAGCTTATTATCAACCATTCATAGTTAAAATGGATTACACGGATTATAATCGTTTAGATGAAGAAAAATCACTAAAAGTTAGTCCGTATCCTTATACTGGAAATAAAAACTTTGAGATAGATAATCAAGTAGGCACATTTGTATTTAGATGGGAATACTTACCTGGGAGTCTTATTTATGCAGTTTACAACCTAAATGATAATAATTATTACTCTGCTGAAGACTCAGAATGGAGTAACTCTAAATCAAATTCCCTATTTTTAAAATTTGATTATTTCTTTCAGCTTTAATTGATTATTTAGATAGATCAACTAATTCAATTTTAAGTTCATTAGCATATTGTAGAATCTGCTCATCTCTGTAGAACTCACCAAAATATATTTTATTTATACCTGAGTTTGCAATAAGCTTAAAACAATCATAGCAGGGAGAAGCGGTAACGTAAATTTCACTATCCTCGAGACGAACACCATGGCGAGCAGATTGCACAATGGCATTGGCTTCTGCATGAATGGTCCGGACGCAATGGGTGTTTTCCATTTCATGTCCCGCTTCATCACAATGGGCCAGTCCACGGATAGAGCCATTATAACCTGTAGCTAAAATCGTTTTTCCCCGAACGATAACGGCGCCCACATGTTTTCGATCGCAGGTCGATCGGGTTGCCACCTCACGGGCAATATTCATAAAATATTCTTCCCAACTAACCCGTTCGCTCATATCTATTTATTCTCCAAAATTTTATGTATATATTATTTGCTTCGCGTAAATATTTTAACTGCAGAACGGAGTTCCCCGAAGTAAATCCGTTCAACGTATTGTGCTAATTGGGCTGTTAAAATTAAAAAAGCCCAGGTAGGGATGGGCACTTCTGAACACCCTTTAATAAGCACCCGCTTATCGGCATATTGGGACCAATCTATGGTGGCCACTTTTTCCCGAAATACTTTTTCCTTTAAAATGCCGNCATCCANAAAATCATTTAGAAAAATGGTTTCCACTTAGTCCTTAATCTGTTCGGTGGACATATATACTGGTTTTTTATCACCCATAAAATAATGGTAATCTAAAATACCATATCCTTCATAGTTATGGGTGGGACAGGTACTGCAGCTTTTGGAGCCATCTTTTCGATGGCGAACGATGTCGAGTAGCTTTTCGTCCGTTTCAGCCGCACCGGCAACCAAGGCTTCATCTGTCTCCACATACCAACGCATGGTGACGAGATATTTATACTTTTTTGATTCATTTCCATTTTCACTCATAATCAAACTCCTTTATAGATGGTTAGTCGTCGGGTGAAAAATAAGCAAAAGTCAGGCGAATATGCGGGCGGTTTTTTCAATACTTTCCGCCAANGCATCAATATCATTTTTTGTATTATATAAATAAAAACTGGCTCGTGCCGTGGCCGTGACCCCCAAATGATTCATAATTGGTTGTGCACAATGGTGGCCCGCTCGAACACAAATGCCGTCTGTATCCAAGAATTTAGCTAAGTCGTGGGGATGAATATTTTTCACGTTAAATGGAATCACAGCACCTCTATTATCTGCATTTCCGAAAAGAGTGATTTCTTTATTTAGGGATAAAACAACCAATCCATAGTCCAACAATTCTTTTTCATGGGCGTGGATTTTCTCCATTCCAACATTTTTTAAATAATCAATGGCGGCACCGAGGCCTATTACCTGGGCAATATTGGGTGTACCCGCTTCAAATTTCCATGGGACTTTATTCCATGTGGATTTTTCTAAAGTTACGGTGTCGATCATTTCACCGCCCCCCATGAAAGGATCCATTTCTTCCAGCAAATCTGTCCGCCCAATTAATGCACCTACGCCAGTTGGCCCCACCATTTTATGACCAGAAAAAGCATAAAAGTCACAACCCAATTGGGTGATATCCACCTGCATATGAGGCACGGATTGGGCCCCATCAATGACTGTAATTGCACCCACATCTTTTGCTTTGGTAATAAGCATTTCTATTGGGTTCACAGTCCCAAACACGTTGGACTGGTGACTAACTGACATGAGTTTAGTCCGCTTAGAAAAAAGAGAATCTATGGGTTCAAGATCAAGCGTACCATCATTCGTAAGTGAAATAAATTTTAATGAAGTTTTTGTTTTTTGAGCCACCAATTGCCATGGGACAAGGTTGCTGTGATGTTCCATTTCTGATAGTAAAATTTCACTTTCCGAATTCAGAAATTTTTGTCCCCATGCATAAGCAATCAAATTTAAGGATTCGGTTGTACTTCGGGTAAAAATGACGGAATGGGTGTCAGGAACATTAAGAAATTCTTTTACTTTTTTCCGAACGCTTTCATATTCATCTGTGGCTTTTTCTCCTATGGCATACAGAGCACGGTGGACATTGGCAGCATATGAATCGTAGTAAGATGATATAGCATCAATAACGCTTTGTGGTTTTTGTGTGGTAGAGGCCGAGTCCAGAAAAATAAAGGGGTTTTCATTCTGACTGAAAATAGAGAAATCCTTACGGATAGATTGAACATCAAGCATTAAAGCATGCCGAGTTGAAGTTTGGCGGATTCTGTAATCATGCTTCGATCCCATGGGGGATCCCAAACCAATTCGACTTTTACGTCCGAGGTGCCAGGAACGCCGGCAATTTTTTGTTTCACTTCGGAGGCAATCATATCGCCCATCCCGCATCCAGGTGCCGTCAACGTCATTTTAATTTCTATANAGGAACCGCCATCCTCATCATTAGAAATTTCACATGAATAAATGAGTCCAAGATCCACAACATTCACAGGAATTTCCGGGTCATAACAGGTCCTCATGGAATCCCACACAGCCTTTTCATTAACGCGCCCATCTGTTTTTTTTTCTTCCATCCAAGGTTGGATTTCAGGAATTTTGCCAATAATATCCGCATCTTTTCCTTCGATTCGGACCAAGTTGCCCCGAATCATGATTGTATAACTGCCACCCAAGGCTTGTGTAATATGGCCTTCTTCACCTTTTTTCAGGGTAATCTTGTTGCCGAAAGGGATCAAGGTTGCTTCACAATCCCGATCAATAATCACTTTTTCATCAATATCATTATACATAGTTTATTTCAGTAGTTCTGTTTGAATTTTATGAATAGCATTGGAAAATCCATTGGTACGCTGGCTACTAATGGCCCTCTCCAACCCCACGGATGTTAAAAATTGATTGCCATCGATTCCTAAAATTTCATTTTTTGAATGACCGTTAAATACCCGTTCAATCAAGAATAATAATCCTTTCACAATCATGGCATCTGAATCGGTACGGAATGTAAATGAGTCACCGGTTTTTTCTCTGACAATCCAGGCCTGTGATGTACATCCACTAATTTTATTTGCATCAATGAGTTCGTTAGGGTTTAGTCCGGTTGATTCTTTGGCTAAGTCCACCAAATAAACATATTTATCACGAGGATCTGTGAATAGAGAAAAATCTTCCCGTATGGAAGCCAGTTTATCCATTATATCAGTCATCATTATTTGACGACCTTAACCACTGATTGATTTTCTCATTGATATAATCTGAAATATTTTCGTTTGATATGGACTTCATNATTTCTTCAGCAAATCCGCCAATAATTAATTCGGTGGCCTTTTGCTGGGTGAGTCCTCTAGATCGCATATAAAAAAGCGCTTCTGAATCGATCTGTCCCGTAGTGGAACCATGGGCACATTTTACATCTTCCGAATATATTTCAAGTTGCGGATTGGCATTCATCAATGCGGCAGGACTTAAGAGTAAATTTTTGTTGGATTGATCTGCGTCCGTTTGTTTGGTATTTTCTCGAACAATCACTTTGCCATTAAATACACCGGAAGATTTATCGCCCAGGATATATTTGAAAAGCTGATGACTGTTGCAGCTATCGTGCTGATGATCTACCGTTACATGCTGATCATGATGCTGATGATTCTCCGTGAGGCATAACCCATTCAGGGTTGCATCTCCGCCATTGCCATTAAACGTAATTTGAATATCATGACGAAAAAGTTCACCGCCCAGAGAAAAGTGAGTCGCATTTAATCGTGCATCTGTTTCCAATTGATAATGGGTGGATGCAATATGGCTGGCAGATTCTGTTTCTTCTTGAATGCGAACATGATTGAAAGATGCATTTTTGCCAATGGTGGCATGACTTACGGAATTCACAAAGTAGGGTTGATCAGATAACCCAATATAATGTTCAACAATGGTTGCTTGAGAATTCTCACCTATATGATAGTGAAACCGCGGGTGATTCATTAATGGTTCAGATAGGTCGGTCATTAAATAAATAATTTGGATCGGGTTTTCGATTATTTGATTGGGTTCAATATGAATGGGAACCCCAGAATTCATCATGGCCGTATTGAGTACCTGGAACGGATTTTGGTTCGACCCAGATGTGTAAATATTTTGATAAGCATTAAAATCCTCAAGATGAGTTGAGACTCTAACCCCATCTGGTAAGGCTGATAATTGTGATTGGTAATGCCCATTAATAATGAGAATAAAATTCAGATCTGGAATTAATCCTGGAATTGATTTTGGAATGGACGGGAGATCTTCGGACCAGGAAAGTCTGTATTGTTTTTTAATAAATTTCGAGAAATCTGTAAACTGCCATTCTTCCCATCTTTTTGTTGGGAAGCCGATGGTATTAAATTGATCAAAAGAATCGGTCCGGAGTGAGCGAATGTTTCTATCTTCGTCGGGCCAATATTTCAGGAGCGCATCAAACTGTTGATCCAAGTAGCTCATTTTTCCAACCAGGAATAGCCTTTTTTTTCTAATTCTATCGCGAGAGATTTATCGCCAGATTTTACAATTTCCCCATCAATTAAAACATGAATGAAATCAGGCTCCATATATTCCAACAATCGTTGATAGTGGGTAATGGCCAGGAAAGACCGTTCGTTATTTCGAAAATTGTTTACCCCGTCGGCTACAATTTTCAATGCATCAATATCCAGCCCGGAATCAGTTTCATCTAATATGGAGAAGGTTGGTTCCAGAGTAAGCATTTGAAGAATTTCATTCCGTTTTTTTTCTCCACCAGAGAACCCATCGTTAACTGCGCGTGTTAAATATTTTTCATCCATTTGAACACGTTTTAATTTTTCACGGATCAGATGCATAAAGTCCACAGCATTCATCTCTTTTAGGCCCTGATTTTTTAACTTGGCATTCAGTGCTGCCCGAAGAAAATAGGTATTATTTACGCCGGGAATTACAACGGGATATTGAAAGGACATGAAGATTCCAGATAGGGCCCGATCTTCTGGTGACATGTCTAATAGATCCTTCCCATTATACGTAACAGATCCTTCCATGACTTCATAATGATCCCGCCCCGTAATAATGTTGGCAAGAGTGCTTTTCCCGGAACCATTTCGACCCATGATGGCATGGAGTTCTCCTGGTTTTACGAATAGGTTGATGCCTTTCAGGATTTCTTTTCCATCCACTCCGGCGTGTAAGTTTTTTATTTCCAACATATGAATAATTTATCTTTTTTTATTTATTGTAATTAGCCAACCGCGCCTTCAAGACTCACTTCCATGAGTTTTTGCGCTTCCACGGCGAACTCCATGGGGAGTTCATTGAATACTTTTTTGCAAAATCCATTTACAATCATGGACACGGCATCCTCTGTGGAAATACCCCGTTGGTTACAGTAAAATAATTGATCCTCACCAATGCGGGATGTGGACGCTTCATGTTCCATCTGCGCTGTTGGATTTCGGACATCAATATATGGGAATGTATGGGCGCCGCATTCGTCTCCGATTAAAATGGAATCACATTGGGAATAGTTACGGGCATATTCAGCACTTTTCATTATTTTGACACCACCCCGATAGGTATTTTGTCCTTTTCCTGCAGAAATCCCTTTTGATATAATGGTGCTGCGGGTATTTTTACCAATATGGATCATCTTGGTTCCCGTATCCGCCTGCTGAAAATTATTGGATAAGGCAACGGAATAAAATTCACCGACCGAGTTATCCCCCTTTAAAATACAGCTGGGATATTTCCAGGTAAGGGCGGATCCTGTTTCAACTTGCGTCCATGAAATTTTAGAATTATCACCGATACAAATACCCCGTTTTGTCACAAAATTATAGATGCCGCCTCTACCTGTTTTCGGATCGCCGGGATACCAATTTTGGACGGTAGAATATTTTATTTCAGCATTTTTGTGGGCGATGAGTTCTACCACAGCTGCGTGAAGTTGATTCTCATCCCGCATGGGTGCGGTACATCCTTCGAGATAACTGACATGACTACCTTCCTCGGCAATGATGAGCGTCCGCTCGAATTGGCCAGTATTGGCTGCGTTGATCCGGAAATAAGTGGACAGTTCCATGGGGCACCGAACNCCTTTCGGGATATAAACAAAACTGCCATCACTGAAAACAGCTGAATTAAGTGCGGCAAAATAATTATCGGTTGGGGGGACCACACTGCCTAAATACTTTCGAATCAATTCTGGATGGGTTTTTACAGCTTCAGAAAAGGAGCAAAAAATGACGCCTGCTTTCCCCAATTCTTCTTTAAAAGTCGTGGTGACGGATACACTATCAAAGACCGCATCCACGGCCACATTGGCCAGCATTTTTTGTTCTTCCAGGGGGATGCCCAATTTGGTATATGTTTCCAATAATTCAGGATCTACTTCATCCAGACTTTTGAGTTTTTCTTTTTCCTTTGGTGCCGAATAATATGAAATAGCCTGGAAGTCAATTTCAGCATAATGTAGTTTCGCCCAATTTGGTTCTTCCATTTTCAACCATTGGTTATAGGCTTTTAACCGCCATTCAAGTAGCCAATCCGGTTCATTTTTTTTGGAAGAAATCAAGCGAATAACGTCTTCATTTAAGCCGGGAGGAATTGTCTCTTGTTCAATATCAGTTACAAAACCGTATTCGTATTCCTGGCTGATCGCCGAATCGATGATTGGGTTACTTTTAGCCATAAGGTTACATNGAAAAACTAGTGCCGCATCCGCAGGTACGCTCGGCGTTTGGATTGACAATTCTAAATCCACCATTGAGAATATCGTTGGAAAAATCCACTTCAATTCCCTTGAGGTAGAGATAACTGTTCAGATCGCAAAAAACTTTCAACCCATTACTTTTAAAAACTTTATCAAATTCTTTTTGTTCTTTTTCGAAGGACATATTGTAATTCATTCCGGAACAGCCACCGCTGGTGACTTCCATTCGCAGTCCGAATCCTTTTTTCTCTTCAGCTTCCATGACGGTAGCCAGACGCTGGGCTGCTTTTTCGGTAACNGTAATGCCTGCGTCAAAAATTTCTTGTGTATTGGATTTGGTTTCCATTATTCCCACTCCTTATTAATGTTGGATTCTTGTCTTTCTTGAGGACCGGATACGCCGACACCCAATTTTTTNCTGGCTTCATCAGATATCATTTCTGGNTTCCATGGCGGGTCAAAAGTCACTTCCACAAAAGCCTGGTTCACTTCATCCATAGATTCNAATTTAGTTTTAATATCCTGTGCCATATTCTGACCCATGGAACATCCGGGTGTTGTGAGTGACATGGTGATATTCACATCGGATTTATTTTCATCATAAGATTCTTGAATCTGGATGTCATAAATCAATCCAAGATTCCACAGATCCACCGGTAATTCCGGGTCATAACACTGTTTTAAAATTTGGATAATCTGTTCTTTTTTAACTTGTCCCATTATTGAGTTACCTCCCTTAAAGACATTTTTGAAAACATATTTCGCATGTTTTCATTAATACGTTGTATAGGAACTCGAATATTGCAAGCCCCTATTTGAACACAATCTGAATCGAAATAACAATCCATAATTCCCAATGGTCCTTCTAATTTTTCGAAAAAATCTTTCAAGGATATTTTATCTAAATTAGACAAAATACGGTAACCGCCAGATGGACCTTGAACAGCTTCAATGATCCTGTCCCGTGCCATTTGTTGGAGGGTCTTGGCTAATAATTGTTGGGGAAGACCATAGGCTTCAGCGATTTCTTTAGCGCTCGTTAATTTCCCCGGTTTCATGGCTTGCATGTGCCGCAGGGCAATTAAGGCATATTCGACTTTGCGTGTAAGTTTTAACATGGGTTTTTCCAGCCGTGAAATTTACCCTTTTCATAAAATGCATTCCAAGAAATAAATACGACTATTTTTATCGTATTTAAAAAATAATATATAATCAATACATAGTTTTGTGAAGATTATGAAATCGTAATTATTTTTTCAGTGGATCGGGTAAATACACCGATTTGCTGAACGGGGAGGCCTGTAGATTGCGCACATTGATTTGCAAAATCTTCGGCTTGGGATTTGGGAAGGGCCACCAACAACCCCCCAGATGTTTGGGCATCGGCAGTCATCAGTTTTTGTGCGTCAGTGAAGGTCTTGGAAAAAGAGACAAATGTAGATACATATTCAAGATTTTGATTGCTTCCACCCGGGATAATTCCATCATTGGCTAATTTAAAAACACCTTCCAAAAATTCAAGTTTGTCAAAGATAATTTCAGCAGAAACGTCACTCGATTTACACATTTCTGACAGATGCCCTAATAAGCCAAAGCCAGTCACATCTGTGGCTGCATGCACATCAAAATGATGCATCAATTTTGAAGCAGCTTCATTCAGGGTTTCCATACATTTCACGGCGTTATTAATCAAATTATCAGAAACTAAATCCCGCTTGATGGCCGTAGAAATA
The DNA here is from genome assembly GCA_002715035.1 of Fidelibacterota bacterium. Lineage (GTDB taxonomy): Bacteria > Fidelibacterota > Marinisomatia > Marinisomatales > TCS55 > TCS55. The sequence continues at coordinate 11,370 of PAXB01000013.1, read as the reverse complement.
ATGCCAGTCCCCAAAGGTTTTGTCAAGACCAATGCATCTCCTGCCTTGGCGCCGCTATTTTTAATTAATTTATTTTCCGCGATTTCTCCCGTTACCACCAATCCATATTTTGGTTCTTTATCATCAATAGAATGACCGCCTACAATTGGGATCCCCGCTTCTTTGGCTTTATCGGACCCACCGCGAAGTATTTCTGTCAAGANTTCTCTTGGCAATTCTTTGATTGGAAATCCTACGATATTGAGTGCAAACCTTGGAATCGCTCCCATGGCATAAATGTCTGACAAGGAATTGGCGGCAGCGATTTGGCCAAATTGGTAGGGATCATTGACAATCGGGGTGAANAAATCNACTGTTTGTACGACCAGNTTACCATCTTCAAGGCGCACTACTGCGGCATCATCGGATCCATTAAATCCAACAATTACATTTTCATTGGTGACTGTGTCAAGATTACCCAGTACCTGGGCAAGGTCCTCAGGACCAATTTTACAGGCTCAACCGGAACCGTGTGAATATTCAGTCAGCTTAATCTCATTATGCTTTATCATGGGTAGAATTTAGGTCAAGAAAGTGAGGTGGTTAAAGTGCTTCTAAAGTTTATGGCAAATTTTGTTCACAATTTATTGTTTTGAGTTAAAACAGGTCTGTAAATTCAAGCTTGGCAACCAGCCATAAAATATGTTATTCATAGATTTAAATACAGCTAAATCCACCGCGCTGGTACGATATAGATACGAGCTTAAATTATATTATTAACAAGAATATCAAGNAAAATTCATGAGTATATCCACACAAAAGGTAGATGAAGTTGTTATTCGATTTGCCGGAGATTCCGGTGATGGAATGCAGCTTACGGGNGGCCGTTTTACGGAAACCACCGCCATTGTGGGTAATGATTTAAGTACGCTTCCTGACTTTCCGGCGGAAATCCGTGCGCCTGCTGGATCTCTCGCTGGTGTGAGTGCATTCCAAATCAAGTTCAGTTCGAAGGATATTCACACGCCGGGAGATAAACCGGATGTATTGGTGGCAATGAATCCTGCTGCGTTGAAAGTACATCAAAAAGAGGTTANGCCGGGTGGTATCATCATCAGTAATGCCAATGCATTCACACCCAAAAACCTTAAATTGGCAGGGTACGATACGAACCCTNTGGAAGATAAAACTCTTGANGACTATTTTACCCTTTATTCAATTGAAATGGGNAAAATGGTTACCCTAGCATGTGAAGATATGGGACTTCCCCCTAAAACGGTGGAACGTACAAAAAATTTCTTTGCTTTGGGGCTTCTCTTCTGGATTTATGATCGTCCGATCCAATCCACAAAAGACTGGTTAGCCGTTAAATTTGCCAAACGCCCTGAATTGGTAGAGGCAAACATTCGGGCCATGGATGCAGGATATAATTATGGTGAAACAACTGAAATTTTTACCACCCGTTATACGGTNGATAAGGCCAACTTGCCTGCGGGAACTTATCGAAATGTAGTTGGNAATTATGCCCTCTCATTGGGGTTAGCAGCCGCGGCTGAAAAATCTGGACTGGGGCTATTTTATGGTGGCTATCCCATCACACCAGCCAGTGATATTCTGCATACACTTGCTGCATGGAAACATTTAGGAATTAAAACGTTTCAAGCCGAGGATGAAATAGCTGGGATTGGATCGGTTATTGGCGCCGCATTTGTCGGGAATCTTGGTATTACGGCAACATCAGGCCCGGGGATTGCGCTAAAATCCGAAGCATTAGGATTGGCAATCATTGCTGAATTGCCCTTGGTGNTTATTAATGTTCAGCGCGGAGGTCCCAGTACGGGTTTACCCACAAAAACAGAACAGTCTGATTTACTCCAGGCCATGTATGGCCGAAATGGGGAAGCACCCATGCCTGTGATTGCATCTGCCACACCGGGAGATTGTTTTTTTGTGGCCTATGAAGCATGCCGTATCGCCGTGAAATATATGACACCGGTCATGTTATTGAACGATGGTTATTTGGCCAATGGATCGGAACCCTGGCAAGTGCCACAATTGGATGATTTAAAAGATTTTGATGTGACATTTGCCGATGAATCAAATTTAATTGATGGCCAGTTCATGCCATACACTCGTGATAAAAAAACCTTGGCGCGNCCATGGGCAATCCCCGGGACAGAAGGACTGGAACATCGGATTGGCGGCATTGAAAAAGAAGATTTAACCGGGAATGTAAGTTACGATCCTGATAACCACCACTATATGGTAGCGACACGGGCCAAGAAAATAGAAGCCATTGCCAACGAATTTGATCCATTAGAGATATTTGGCAATGCCAGCGGTGATTTATTAATTCTCAGCTGGGGTGGTACAAAAGGTTCGTGTCGTTCTGCGGTAGAGACACTTCAGGCGGATGGACAAAAAGTAAGTCATGTACACTTAAGATGGGTAAATCCTTTTCCGAATGATTTAGGTGAAATTCTAATCAAATTCAAAAANGTTCTTATTCCAGAGATTAACTATGGTCAATTGATTAAAATGATTCGTTCGGAATTTCTGATTGATGCGAAGGGATTAAATCAGGTGCGTGGGAAACCAATCAGTTCTTCGGACATTCAAAAAACTGCAAAAGATTTAATAGGATAAAACTATGTCAGACACAAAAGTAAAAACCTACACCCGGGCAGATTTTTCTTCAGATCAGTCGGTGCGTTGGTGTCCCGGTTGCGGTGATTATGCCATCCTGGCCCAAGCACAAAAAGTTTTTCCGGACTTGGGTGTTTCAAAAGAAAATTTTGTTTTTATTTCCGGGATTGGCTGNTCCAGCCGTTTCCCTTATTANATGAATACCTTTGGATTCCATACGATTCATGGCCGAGCTCCTGCAATTGCTTCCGGTGTAAAATTATCAAACCCGGACCTTTCCGTTTGGGTGGTGACCGGGGACGGAGATGGCCTTTCAATCGGTGGGAACCATACCATTCATCTCCTGCGGAGGAATTTAGATATAAATGTAATGTTGTTTAACAATCGGATTTATGGGTTAACAAAAGGCCAATATTCACCCACATCCGAAATAGGGAAAGTAACAAAATCNAGTCCACTTGGNTCTCTGGATCGTCCCTTTAATCCTCTGACTTTGGCTTTGGGTNCCGGTGCAACTTATGTGGCGCGAACCATCGATAGAGAGNCCAAACATATGCAGGCAATGATNNCACGTTCTTATGGACATAAGGGGACCTCTTTTCTTGAAATTTATCAAAATTGTAATATTTTCAATGATGGTGCGTTCGGACCTATGACGGATAAAGAATCAAAAGCAGATACAGTCCTGTGGCTTGAAAATGGCCAACCCATGGTTTTTGGTAAAGAAAAAAATAGGGGAATTCGCCTAGATGGCAATACACCGATGATTGTAGAGATTGGCNANAAGTGGAGCCTTGATGATGTTTTGGTTCATAATGAATCTGATTATGTAATTGCATCTCTCCTGTCNAACCTCACTTACCAATCTGATTTCCCCGACCCTATTGGTGTCCTCTATGCCATTGATTCTCCCACTTATGAAGAATTGATGATGGAACAGATTAATAATGCAATAGGGAAGAAGGGTTCAACTTCTGTTCAGGATATCCTGAATGCAGGTGACACCTGGGTGGTGGAATAANGATAAANGATGGGATACCGTAAAGAAAAAGACAGTATGGGNNTTCTGGAAGTNCCGGANGATAAATACTACGGTGCCCAGACACAAAGGTCTCTCAATAATTTTAAAATTGGGGGAGAACGATTTCAGCGGGAACTCATTCGTGCCTATGGTATACTGAAAAAAGCGACGGCNACGGTAAATGAAAAAGCAGGAAAACTGGATTCTAATTTGGCCACGGAAATTTGTAATGCGGCTGATGAAGTGATTGATGGAAAGTTGGATGACCATTTTCCATTGGTTGTGTGGCAAACGGGNTCCGGCACCCAATCCAACATGAATTTTAATGAAGTGATTGCCAATCGTGCCATTGAAATGATGGGCGGAAAATTGGGAAGTAAAGATCCNGTTCATCCCAATGATCATGTGAATATGGGCCAGTCCACCAATGATACATTTCCCACGGCCATCAACATTGCCGCTGTTGAAGCTTCTGTCAATCAATTGCTTCCGGAACTGACAAAATTAAGAGATAGCCTTTCACAAAAANCAAAAGAATTTGAATCCATTATTAAGTTGGGGCGNACCCATCTACAGGATGCTACACCCTTAAGTTTGGGTCAGGAATTTTCTGGTTATGCATCGGCACTAACCCATGGTATCACCCGAATTGAGGGAGCCATGGACCATTGTTATGAATTGGCTATGGGCGGTACAGCTGTGGGAACNGGCATTAATTCATTTGAAGAATTTGGTTCCATGGTTGCGGATGAAATTTCTACCCTCACCGGTTTACCTTTTAAAACAGCGGNCAATAAATTTGAAGCTCTCGGCGGGCAGGATTGCATCGTTGAATTGTCCGGCGCNCTGAAAACGGTTGCGGGATCCTTATTTAAAATTGCCAATGATGTGAGATGGCTGGCCAGTGGTCCCCGCTCCGGAATTGGGGAAATTCTCATACCGGCCAATGAACCGGGATCTTCCATCATGCCCGGAAAGGTGAATCCAACACAATGCGAAGCCATGACCATGGTATGTACGCAGGTGATGGGCAATGATGTGACAATATCATTTGCGGGGGCGAGCGGTAATTTTGAATTGAATGTATATCGCCCGGTGATGGCGTATAATATTATTCAGTCTATTCGCCTATTGGCGGATGCCTGCGATTCTTTCCGGATCCATNCGGTGGATGGTATTGAAGCCAATGAAGAACGGATTCATTCTAATTTATACAATTCACTCATGCTGGTGACGGCTTTAAATCCTCATATTGGATATGACAAAGCAGCAGAAGTGGCCAAAAAAGCATACAAGGANAATTCCTCTCTGCGGGAAGCCATAATTGCGTTGGGGTATTTGAGCGGAGAAGATTTTGACCGGCTGGTTCAACCGGAAAAAATGATTAAACCGGAAAAACTTAAAGCCTGATTNATTGGAACCGAAGCCGGTTCCTTGAGTTAACTTTATCAAGTTCGTGNCTTTTCTGATTCGGGCATTGACTTAAATTTCATGATGGCNTTCAAACTTTCNATTTNAAACTGGACGAAATATTTAAAAAAGGCAGCCATACTTNCCTTCNNGGGAATGGTTGTTATTTTTGCCTATATTTTTTATTTAGCNCAGGACCTTCCTTCCTTAGACCAATTGGAAAATTATGATCCGGATCTGGTAACGCGCATTTACTCCGCCGATGGCGANATTCTGNATGAATTATACCTGGAAAAACGTATTTTTATCAGTATTGACCANATACCGAATAATATGAAAAATGCACTCATTGCATCGGAAGATCGTCGGTTTTATAACCATTGGGGCATTTCAATGCGGGATGTATTTCGAGCAGTGGTCATCAATCTAATCAGTTTGAGTTATAAACAGGGTTTCAGTTCTCTTACCCAGCAAGTGGCTCGCACCTTATATGATACGATTGGATTTAAGAAAACGATTGTTCGAAAAATNAAAGAAATNATCACTGCGATTCAAATTGAGCGGACATATACCAAAAGTGAAATATTGGAAATGTATCTGAACAATGTCCATTTTGGACATGGGACCTATGGTGTTCAGGCAGCAGCGAAACGCTATTTTGGTAAAAGTGCCTCTGCATTAACCCTGGGTGAATCTGCTATGATAGTAGGTATTCTCCCGGCCCCGGCCCGGTATTCTCCTGTACGTCATCCTGAGCGGGCCCATTATAAACGAAATGTGGTATTGCGGGTCATGCGGGATCAGCGATATATCACTAGTGATATTTATTCAGAAGCCCGGGCCATCGAATCGGAAAATGTGATTGAATTTCAGGCCAAGGGTACAGCACCCTATTTCACTGAGTATGTTCGTCGCTTCATGGAAAAGGAAGATGATCATCTTGGCGTTAACATTTATCGGGATGGACTTAAAATTTATACCACATTAGATACGCGCCTACAAGATATTGCTGAAAAATCCTTAATGGAATCCATCAGAAGCAATCAGGATAAACTAAACAAACGATTGTTCAATGATGACGAGGAATTTTCGCAACTGGCATATCATAGCATTTATCCTGTCGATACAGTGAAAATGATGATGGAAGGCGACTCCATTTTATATGAAGACCTTCGAAATAAATTATTGGTACAGGGTGCTTTTATTGCACTGGATCCCACTACTGGTGCCATTCTGGCCATGGTGGGGGGGCGGCCCGATTATCACGATCAATATAATCGTGCGGTTCAGGCGAAACGTCAACCCGGTTCTGTATTTAAGCCATTTGTTTATGCGACGGCCATTGATAACGGCTATNCTGTNACGAAGCAGCTATTAAATCAGCCTCTGGTGCTGCGCGTGTTGAATGCAGAAGGAGAATGGGAAAAGTGGATGCCCCGGAATTATGATGGGACCACCAGTGGTTTAACCACCCTTAGAGATGGTATAAAAAAGTCTGTGAATTTGATTGCTATTCGCGTGGTGAAAGAGCTTGTTCCGGCTACAGAAGTGAAAGCAATGGCAGAGCGCATGGGTCTCACAACCAATATTCGACCTGTGGATGCTATTGCCTTGGGAACCTCTGAAGTTTATTTATTAGATGTGGTGAACGCCTATTCTGCATTTGCAAATAAAGGAGTTCTTAATCAGCCGTTTGGGATCAGTAAAGTTGAAGATCGATATGGAAATACNATTAAAGAATACCATCCCATTCGAGAAGAAGTGCTNCGGGAGGAGTCAGCTTATGTGATGACAACCATGCTTCAGACTGTCATGGATGCGGGGACGGGCGGCAGTGCCCGTTGGCGCCATAATTTTTATCATCCTGCGGGCGGTAAAACAGGCACAACCCAAAACTGGACCGATGCATGGTTTGTGGGATTTTCTAAACAATTGGCTGCCGGCGTCTGGGTTGGTGTGGATGACCCTCAAGTCAGTTTGGGTGAGAGCCAGGATGGCTCTCGTGTCGCCCTCCCTGCCTGGGCGCGATTCATGACAGCTGCTCATGATACCCTTGGGTTAAAACGGGAAAAGTTTGAACGTCCTGATGGGGTGATTAATGTTGAAATATGTTCATTGACTAAAAATAAGCCGACCAATCTATGTCCTCTGGAAACAGAAATATTTATAAAGGGAACTGAACCATCCCAACTGTGTAAAGTCCACGGTAGGAATTAAACCGCGTCTAAAACCTCCTGGGCTTCCCGGCGTACGAGATAGGCAGGATCAACTTGCCGGTCTTCATCCAGGCCCATAACCTGTTTCACTTTTCCCATAATTTCCTTTGTCTGNATATCGTTCGTAAATCCATATNGAATTAGCTTTCCTAAGTTTCGGATCGCTTTGGATCGAATCACATCATTCCCATGGGAGAGTTTACTNACCAACGCATTAAACATGGATTCTCGAAATTCTGCGCTTACATCANGGGGATCCATATTTTCGCAAATTTTCCCCAAAGCGCGGACAGCCGTATCTTCACATTCCTTTTGNGGACTGTTTACTTTTTCCAGAATCAACGGGAGGACAGCCACAATTTTAGGCGATTGTATNTTCCCAAGNGCATAAAGGGCAAAAGCAATCTTATCCGAACTATNNTTNGATGANAGNACATCCATGAGGGGTTGAATGGCGTTTTCATCCATGAGGCCGCAGGCACGGCCAAAATTCAATTCTGCTTTAATATCGGAATCGATCACTTTTTCCANGACAAGAGGGATNGCAGGTGCCCCCATTTTGGCNACGGTTTCCATTGCTTTNTNAATGACGGTATTCAAGTCGGGGCGATCAAATGCATCAATATAAAATAGAGATGTTACTGCATCAAACATGATAGGAAGATTATTACCTGAGATACCATTGGATANNTCTTTTCCAATTTCATCCAGACCTTCCATGATAACAGACGCATTAGCGGATGAGAGTTTTTTGAAGGAATTGTCCATGGCAACCTCCTATGAATTAAATAACAATGTGTGGGTCTTTTTTTCCGACCCAATCCGGGCAGAATCCAGCAGGTAATTTAGGGCAGAATTCAATTTATTTTCATTAGAATTGAAGCATCGAAACAATGGATCTCCTTTTTGGACCTTATTCCCAATTTTGGCCATGAATTCAATACCGGCTGTGGGATCCAAAATATCATCCTTTTTTCGCCTGCCACATCCCAGCTCCACAGCGGCCCAGCCAATGTTCAGTGTATCCATAGACTCCACATATCCTGAGGATTTCGCCGATACAATTAATTCAAATTTCGGCTGATGTAATTGCTTTATTTGGGATAAATCACCGCCTTGAACCGATACCATTTCTTCAAATTTATCGTAGGCCTTTCCACTTTGAATCAGGTTCTCTTGCATGGAAACAGCTGCGGTCTCACCCCGAATAATTCCGGCTTGAACCAACAATTTACTTCCCAATTCAAATACAACATCCATAAGGTCTTTAGCACCGTCGCCTTTTAGGGCTGCAATGGATTCATCCATTTCACACCATAAACCAGCCGTTCGGCCCAATGGCTGATTCATACTGGAATACACCACATCTGTTTTAACATGGAAAGCTTCACCCACTTTTTGAAGTATTTGTCCAAGAGATCGAGCCTGATCGATTGTTTTCATAAAAGCACCATTCCCCGTTTTGATATCCAGTACCAACCCTTGAATGCCTTCTGCGATTTTTTTACTCATAATGGATCCGCAAATGAGGGGAATGGAATCAATGGTATCCGTTACATCCCTGAGGGCATACATTTTACGGTCGGCAGGGCAGATTGATTCGGTTTGTCCCATAATACAAATGCCATGGGTTTCCACATTGGCTTTGAATTGATCCAGCGTTAAACTGGTTTGAAATCCCGGTATGGTTTCTAACTTATCCGTGGTGCCTCCCGTATGTCCCAGACTTCGGCCAGTGAGCATGGGGATGGCCAATCCCGCCGCCGCCATGATGGGTCCTAAAACCATGGATACTTTATCTCCAACCCCACCGGTAGAATGTTTATCCGCCACATAAGCATCCATATTGGAGAATGCCAGTCGGTCACCAGAATTCAGCATTATGTCCGTTAGTATAATGGTTTCTTCATCGGTCATGCCATGGGCGTGGACAGCCTTCAGAAATGGCATCATTTCATCATCATGGATTTTTTCATCTACATAGGCATTAATAAATGATGCCATTTCAGTTTGGGGGATGGCTTCCCCGCTTATTTTACGCTGTACCAGTTGATTCGGATTCATCTTTTTTCTTTTTGAATCGTTTAAAAATATTCAAATTAATGCGCATTGGCGGCTGCTCCCGGACCGTATGGAGGAGGAGGTATGCTGAAATAATAAATAATAAAAGATTGGGGGACCAAATGCCTACCACCGGGGACAAAATATTGCGGTCTGCCAAATCTTCTCCCCCGATCATAAAGATATAATAAACGAGAAAAAACCCGAAGGAGAGACTGGTGGCAATAGTAAAACCGCCCTTTCGAAAAATAACGCCCAGTGATGCGCCTGTCATAATGAATAAAATGCAGGCAACGGGGAGAGAGAATTTCTTGTGTAATTCCACCTCATATTTATTGGATGATTTTCCATAGCTGCGCAGCAGGTTATATTCATTGCGAAGCTGCCGTTTTGCGATGCTCACATCTTTTTCCATTCGATAGATCGCATCGGCGTTGTTGGCTGAATCGGTCGCAAAGGCATTTTTAAATTGAGTCAACACCAATTTTGCTGCCTCAAAATTAGGTGGAACAATACTATCCATTTTGGTACGGAGAAACGCCCGGCCCACCCGGCTTCTTACAATGTCAACCCGATTGCTGATATCTTTCCGTTTATTCAAAATCATTTGAATGGTCATTTCTCGATCGGAGCGGCTAGTGGTATCCCGGCGATTCAAAAAAAGATCATCTGCAGGAATCGTAATAATGTGTTTTTCAAATTCAATGCGGCGGTAATTACCAAAATCTTTTAAATCCAGTTCATGAATTTCACCATTAAATAATGTGAGAAGAATGGCATCGTCTATGGTGGTGAGGTTGCCGGTTTTGGAATGAATGCTGGTTTGCGTTTCTCCGATACCTTTACTGAAAATGCGAACATCCTTTAATGTATTGTCTTCTTTGTCCCGAATGATCAAACTGTAATCTGGGAGGTCATCCATGAAATATCCCGGTTCAATATTCAGATCGGGCCGTTTGCGGTAAATATCCCCGGAAAGCATTCGTGCTTTAAAGTTCATCTCCGGCATGATGAATGCATTAAAGAGAATTAAGGTTGTGGCGATGGCAAACCCAAGCACCAGGGCGGGTCGTACGATGGTGAGAAAACTGATACCTGATGCCCGCATGGCTGTGATTTCATTATCCTCAGAAAATTGTCCGAAAGCCATAAGCGCAGCAATGAGCACTGCCATGGGGACGGACAATGCGGTGATCCATCCCAGGTTTAAAAACAGGTATTCGAAAATGGTCCCCAGATCGAGACCTTTACCCAAAAATCGGTCAATGGCCCTGAGGAGAAATTGGGTAAACAGGATGAATACAATAATCAGCAGGGAAAAGATAAAAGGCAAAAAGAGCTGCTTTAGGATGTATCTGGTGAGGAGGCGCATGTGAAAAATTACAATAATTCCTTCCTAAATCTATCATATTGAATGGAAAATGATGCGCCAAGTTCCTGTAAATTTCTTTTTCTTAAGTCAGGGTAATGCACCTAATTTCCCCGGCTTCAATTGAACAGTTCCAGTTGAATATGAATGGTGGGTGTAGCTCAGCTGGTTAGAGCACCTGGTTGTGGCCCAGGAGGCCGTGGGTTCAAGTCCCATCACTCACCCAAGAAAAGTTTTAAAGTATCAAGATAAAAGAAATTCGGGGTGTAGCGTAGCCCGGTTAGCGCGCCTGCTTTGGGAGCAGGAGGTCGGAGGTTCGAATCCTCTCACCCCGACTCGTCAGAAACCACTTCTGACTGACATGAAGCCCTTCTTTATTGAGGGGCTTTTGTTTTATCAGATGTAGTCTACTGTTATCTTAAATATACAAATAAGGGACACGGATTTAAGGGACACAGCAAGGGACACAAAGAGAAATAACGGTGTAAAAGGTGTGTCTAAATAGGTGTATAAGATTTTCGATCACAATTCAAGTTTTTCAACTTAAACTCTCAAAGTAAACCAAATAGTAGGGGGTGCACCCTCTTAATTATGGAATCGACACCCACATTGTTGGGTAATTTCTGTGTAATTTCCTGTATGAAACGCCTCTGGGTCAAATAAAGGAG
>PAXB01000012.1 GCA_002715035.1 Fidelibacterota bacterium | reverse complement strand
CATCGTAATTTCGCGCTCAATTTACGGGAGAGATGGCAGAGTCTGGCTGAATGCGCCGCACTCGAAATGCGGTATGTCCTTTGGATATCGGGGGTTCGAATCCCTCTCTCTCCGCAAAACAAATGAACGAGAATAAAAAGATGAGACATATATTAAAATTAATCCCTTTATTTCTAATCCTGATCAGTTGCTCAAAACCAGTAGCGATTAATGAATTAAAAGGAGACGAAGGAATTGCCATTGACCCCCAAACAGAAAAACCCTATACGGGTGAAGCATACTTAAATTATTTCGATGGACAATTGCGAATGGAAGGCATGTATGAAGAAGGGAAGAAAAATGGTATTTGGCAGTATTTTATTTCGGGTAGCGAACACCGATATTATAATATTACTTTTACGGATGGGGTAATTACTTCTGTTAACTATAATGAAGGTGATACCCAATGGTCGGGAATTCCCATTGCATTTAGTCCGGACTCGGGAATGGNGGACGGAAGTTATTTAGTGCAAGAACGGGATGTTTATAATTATTCATTGGCACCGGAAGTAAATGTAAAATTATATGGAAATATTTCTCAGGGTACAGTCACCCGATGGCATGGTAATGGTCAAATATATTCAATCGGAAATTTTTTAAATGGTGAAAAGAATGGGCTATTNCAATGGTGGTATGATGATGGTGCTAAAAAGGAAGAATCTACTTTTGTAAAAGGAGGTAGGGTTGATGTNGTCACCCAATGGTACCAAAATGGTAAAAAGTTTGCGGAAGCCANTTATAAAAAAGGACAATTAAATGGGAATCTTACATGGTGGTATGAAACGGGACAGAAAAAAGAAGAAACCAGTTTTATTAATGGGGAGCGAGATGGGGTTGCATATTGGTGGTATACNGATGGCGCAAAAAAAGGCGTTGCGGATATNTCAAACGGCATNGGNCTGATTACATTATTTTCACNGANTGGATCCGTNGTGAATCANTTTGAAGTAAAAAATGAACANGTATATTGCAATTCGGGTGAAATTCTATTGTCANTCGAAGATATATCAAATAATGATCAGATTGCCATTGGAGATGGTACCTGTGATTGTGGTGACTGTTCTGATGAGGATAATAATCGATAGTATTCCTCTTCTGATTAATAATTACTAAAATTTGGTGCGATTTAAAATTTCANTTATGCAAAGGAAATAGAATCGTTCCATCAATAATCGGGTTATATCAGCCTCACATTCAACCCAATTTTATCTATAATTAAATTCAAAATTCTCTATTGTGATGGCCTTTGCTGAAGGCTAATTTTTCTGTCGGACAATGAAGCTCAAACATCTATTCATCCTATCAATTTTAACNGCATATCTTTTTGCCGATGATCATAGCATATCGGTCCTGGATTTTACGGGGGAAGGGGTTGTNGATACAGAACTGCAATCATTAAGTGAACTTTTCCGGGTAGAACTCCTAAAGCAGGATACACTCAAGGTGATGGATTATGAGGATATGAAACAGGTTTTGTCCATAGCCGGGTATGATGATCCCAAATGTTCCACCATTGAATGTGCGGTTATTAGTTCCATGTTGTTGGATACGGAGTGGATGGCCACCATCCATATTGCAAAAATTGGAGATGTTTTTATATCGGAAGGTCGCTTGTATGCATCCNAAACTGGACGAGTTATTAATGCAGTCACGTATGATCATGAACTGTCCTTGGAGGGATTAANAACCAGAGGGATGCATAATTTAGCTGAAATGCTNATGTCCACCCGAGTTCCCATGGAAGTGCATNAACGACAGAATCTAGTTTATATTAAAACGAAACCGGCAGGAGCCATGGTCAGNNTTGGTCNGGATACGTTGGGTGGGTTCACNCCAATGGCATTGGACCGTGTGGTGGTAGAAAGCCGNCCNATNNTNCTTATNAAANAATGGATTTGAACCNTATCGTTTAAAACATCTTCCAGAGGATGAATCAGATATTATTTATATTGAGTTGCAGCACTTAGTACCACAAATCGGACATATAGCTTTCGAAGCGCCCGTACCTGAAGGAATCGTAATTGTATCCACCGATGGGTCGACTCGTTTTCTTGTGGAAGAAGGTGCCATTGTATATGAAAAGTTGGGTGCGGGAACCTATCATTTAGAATCCGGTCAATATATTATTCATAATGGTGACTTTCGAATTAGTCACCGCAGAACCACTCATGTGAATCCACAATTTCATGATATTTTACTCATCGAAAAAGATCGGGATAAGTACAAATTCAAACGGAATTTATTAATCGGTTCTTTGGTTATTACCGCTGGATATCGTGGATATCTTCAATATGAATCGGAAAATATATATAAATCTTATGGAAGTGAAATATTGGAAGGAGATGCGAATCATAAACAAATTGAGGAACTAGATCAACTCAAACCCATCATGGATGGAATATCTGTTTTTACCATTTTCCCAATTATATATTATCATGGAAAATATCTACAAATGAAACGGTGGCTGCAAACCGGATGAAAAAAATAATCATTTTGATGATTCTATTATTGGCATGTGAAGATGCAAAACGGGTGTGGGATAATCCATACGACCCTCGAAGCGATAGAAGTTTATGGACGCCAGACACGCTCCAGGCCACCCAATTATCTTCTGATAAAATTGAATTATCATGGCTTAGAAAGGGTCGCGATTTTGACGGATTTACAATTGATAAGAAGGTTGGCGAAGGGAATTGGTTGGATAGTGTGGCTATTCTTTGGGATTCTACATTTAATTGGGTAGATAAACTTGATTTGAAAGAAGTAGTTAATAATCCTGTGGAATATTCTTACCGCATTTATGCTTACGCAGATTCAAATATTTCTAATAAAGTGAGTGTAAAGATTAAACCGGCAACGCCAGGTCCACCGGACAGGGTAGATATTGTATCAGTTTCTTATACAACAGAACCACTCATGACAATTAAATGGGATCAATCTATAGAAGGGGATTTTGAAAAATATAATCTTTATCATGGCGTTACTGAATCGGGAACCAAATCTGTCATACGTTCTATAGATGATATCAATACAACGACTTTTGATACAAACTCATTCAATCCCCTTCAGGAAAACTGGTATTGGGTTGAGGTAGAAGATACTACCGGTCAAAAAACATTGGGAACTGGAAAAGGTCATCCTGTTGATTCGGTTCCGAGTCCAGTTACATTAGATTCAATTACTTACAAGAGTGGCCAGTTTTTCTTTAATTGGTCCAAGTCCTCCATTTCTGATTTTAAGCAATACGTTATTGAACAAATAACACTGCTGGATTCGACTGTCGTCGATTCTTCAGTCCACAATACACAGGAGACGACTTCAGAGGGTATGAGTGTGGAAAATGATAAAGAACAGATTTTCCGTGTGCGGGTTATGGATAAGTGGAATCAGTCAGCCTGGAGTAATGTGAGAGGCGCCTCATCTTACCAACGGGTGGTTAAAGTGGATTATATCCGTGATTTAGGGGATGATATTACTATTTCAAACATGGGTCCGTCATTACCGTTTACCCATGTATTGTCCAATGTAAATGCCCAATTCCCAATTTGGATCCAGAAAGGGGAAAAAGTATTCTCACTTATCGATGACGGCGTTGGTTTACTTGTGAATAAAAACGGTACCAGTTTGAGAACAATTTCTGGAGAGAAACCCCAGGATATTGCATTCAATTTAGATCAATCCATGGCGGTTTTTACTGGTACGGATCACAATATTTATATCGTTCATCTCAATAAGGATGAATCTCCAGTAAAATTGACGAATGAAACAAATAATCAATGGCATGGCGACCCAGAGTTTATTGATGGAAGTAACCTTATTTTATACTGGCAGAAAATTCACCAGGCCAATAATAATGTGGGTGTCAAAGATATTTTCACCATGGATTTGGATGGAAAAAATGTGAAACAGATCACTCAGGCGCAAAATTTAGAGAAATTTATTTTACCACGCATGTCTCCAGATGGGACTAAGATTCTATACGCCTTGGAAGGGGATGGTCTATATATTATGGATTACCCTGGAGAAACGGTGGGTGTAGCGGTCACCAAGGAGGATGGGCAGAAAATCATGCCTGTAAACAGCCAGTATTTCCGAAATATGCGTTGGTCGTTTGATAGCCAGAAAGCCATTTTATGGTCATTTGAGAATAGCAGTTATTTTCTTTATTTATTCACTTTGAATGCAAACCCTTCATTAACCCTTTTACAATCGGGTGGACGATATGCAGACTGGATAAATGATACGAACGCAGACACGATTATTTTTCGTAGTGAATCGTCCGACGCTATCTTTATTAAAGATGTGAGTGAATTATCAAGTAAAGAACCGACCCTGCTATATAATGCACCCTGGGCCCAATTGCAGCCAAGACAGTAATATGAATTAAATTGTAATAGCATTTATATGTCTGTACCCCAAAATATATCTTCAAAAATTTGGTCTGAAAGGTTAATAGACCGACTGGCATATGCCCACGATGCAAGTATGTATCGGTTGGTTCCTAAAGCGGTCATTCGTCCACAGAATGAGGCGGATGTTCAATTCCTACTTGCCCATGCAAATGAAACAAAAATACCCATAACATTTAGAACAGGTGGCACGTCCCTCTCCGGACAATCACTCACAGAAGGAATAATGGCAGAAGTGGTGCGGGGTTGGCAACATCACGAAGTACTGGATAAAGGACGTTCAATTAAACTAGAGCCCGGCGTTATTGGTGCCCGCGCGAATATTTACCTTTCGCCACATCAGAGAAGAATAGGTCCCGATCCCGCCTCCATTAATTCAGCCAGGATTGGTGGTATTATTTCTAATAATTCATCGGGAATGGTTTGCGGTGTGAAAAATAATGCATATCATACAATGAAACATTTGCGATTTATGCTGGCCAATGGTCAAACGTACGATACATCACATTCAGATGATTATTCCCGGTTTATGCAAAATGAATCTGCCCTGGCAAATGGTATCTTGTCTTGTAAAAAAGAAATTGAAAGTCAACCGATATTAACAGAAAAAATACGCCATAAATATAGAATTAAGAATACTTTAGGGTATTCACTGAATGCGTTCATTGACCATAACCATCCTTTAGATATTTTTGCCCATTTAATTGTTGGGGCCGAAGGAACATTGGCTTTTTTCTCAGAAGTGGTTTTGGATACCATCGATGATCCACCATTAAAAACAATGGGGTTGGTTCTCTTTGATTCNGTNGCATCTTCCATGGCTGCATTACCGGTATTGGTGAATGAAGGTGCCGATGCGGTTGAAATGCTCGATGATGCTTCCTTACGCACGGCACAATATCTTAATAATCCTCCTTATGACCCTCACCAAATTGCGGACGATTCCGCCGCACTTTTGTTTGAATTTCAAAAGCATCATGTAAATGAAATTGAACATTTGACCCAATCAATTCCTCATGCATTAACATTGATGGGGGGGCNNTTACCATTGGGCATGATTTCTGATGATGCACAGCGTCTGCAACTATGGAATATCCGAAAAGGACTTTACCCTACGGTGGGNTCTATGCGAAAAAAAGGGACAAGCGTGATTACAGAAGATTTATGTTATGATTATCGCGATTTACCCAAAGTNGTGAATGAACTCAAATTGATTTGCCATCAATGGCAATACGATGATGCAGTTATTTTTGGTCATGCAAAGGATGGAAATCTGCACTTTGCCGCATCCATGGATTTAAACAGCTCTGACGGCGAAAAACAGTTTGAAGGATTGTTAAATGACATGGCTGAACTTACGGTTGGGAAGTTTGATGGATCTCTAAAAGCGGAACATGGGACCGGACGCAATATGGCTCCATTCGTTGAATATGAATGGGGTGGTGATTTATACAATATCATGTGGAAAATAAAGAATTTGGCTGATCCAAATAGTATTTTAAATCCCGATGTATTGCTGACGAAAGATGAGAAACTCCATGTGAAGAATTTAAAGAAAATGCCTTTAGTCTCTGACGAGGTGGATTTATGTGTAGAGTGTGGATTTTGTGAGCCGGTTTGCCCTTCGAATGAGTTAACAATGACGCCGCGACAGCGTATTGTTGTTCAAAGGGAAATTGCCGGCGGATATGCAGATCCATCCGTATTGGATGCCTTTCATTATGATGGCGTTGAGACGTGCGCCACAGATGGATTATGCGAAATTGCNTGNCCTGTCAATATTAATACAGGNTCTTTTATAAAATCNTTTAGGNATGAACATGAATCAACNATNGGGAGAGTCATCAGCGGGTGGGCCGCCAATCATTTNAGCTTTGTNCAGTTTTTGGCTCGNAGTGGGTTAACCATGGGAAAAGNAACTGAAAAAATATTNGGNGGATCCGCCCTAAAAGTGATTACTNGATNTTTAAATAAAATAGGATTATCCCCTCAATGGAATGTCAAACTGCCCTATGCGGNNGAACCACTNCTTACATNAAATAAAAATNATGGAAAGCAATGGGTATATTATTCCTCCTGTTTAACACGGGTATTTGCCAGTNACAATCAAAAGACNTCCTTAGCGAATATATTGGNGGATATTTCAGATAAGGCTGGAATCTCATTGCAAATACCACCTGANATTAATTCAACCTGCTGCAGTCAGCCATTTGCATCAAAAGGATATCATGATGCAGCCATTTCTATTCAGGAAAAAACCATAGAATTATTATGGAAAGCATCAAACAATGGTGAATTTCCGATTCTCATAGATACGTCACCCTGCACCTATCAAATGCTACACCCGAATATTGGATTACGGCCAGAAGTACAAACACAATTGAGTCAACTTAATATGGTGGATATTATTGAATTCCTGTCCATATGTGTGGAGAAATTGGATCAGCCAAAACTTAATCGTGAAATTGTGCTGCATCCAACCTGTTCTACGGAGAAAATGAGTCAAGTGGCTTTAATGAAATCATTGGCNGAAAAATGTACAGAAAAGGTTACNATACCGATCCATTGGGGCTGTTGCGGTTTTGCAGGGGATCGTGGATTGATCNTACCAGAATTAAACGAATCAGCCACCGCAAAGGAATTATCNGANATCAAGGGATATAAAACCGGATATTCCACCAGCAGAACCTGTGAAGTGGGAATGATGTCCCATTCCTCAATAAACTATCAGTCCATCGCATTTTTAGTAAAAGAATATTTAAATCAATCTGTGAACTAACGCACTTGAGGTGTTGTCTTTTTTTGGTAAATTCGAGAGCAATAATGAAAATTTTCTATCATAAACAAGGTCCATCAAATGACGATGCCATTCTTTAAAAAAATATCAATTATATTCATATTATTCACCATTACTATTTGTTCGGCTGAAACCATCGGCAGAGTCATGAAAGCGAATGGCGAAGTTCTCATAAAACCCATTGGCAGTGGAACTTATTCTGTCAGTGTGAAACTAGGCCAGGCCATATCCAATGGGGATGCGATTCGCGTGGGCGAATCCAGTTTTGCTGTGGTGATTTTTCTCGATGATAAATCCGTGGTTAAAATTAGAGAAAATACAGATTTCCAATTTGTAGAAACATCCAACACACGCAGTCTCATTATTGAACAGGGAACCACGCTCCACAACGTGAATAGTAAGGATCGGAAAAAAGACTATCGTGTGGAAACACCAGTATCGGTTGCTTCTGTGAAAGGAACCGAATTTTCTGCTTTTCATGATGCGGTGGCGGGCGTGGATAAATTTGTGGGGAAATCGGGGAATTTTGACGTGTTTAATTCCATTAGTGGAATGACGGTGAATGTTGGCGCTGGCCAAAAAGCAGTATCCAATGCCATGGGTCAACTTATACCGGCCCCGGCAGAACCGGGGGACTATCCTGAGGATCCGGAAGGAGACTCACCTGAAGAACAGCAGGAAGAACAAGACCAACCCGAAGAACAGGATGATACTCAAGAACAGCAGGACAGACAAACCCAAGACGAACAACCGCAAAGGGAAGAACCCACTTCCGAAACTGAAATGGAAACCGAACAACCATCTGAACCATCAGACGTACAGGCCGACCAGCAATCCACAGGTGATAAACCGAAACCGAAGGCGAAAAAACCAGTTAATTTGGGGTTGGGTGTTGGGTCAGCAACGATTGATGGGACTATTTATAATCAAGTGGCGCTTCGGCCGGAATTATCCTTTGGGAAACTGGGGATTGGTCTTGACCTAGTTATGTACATAGATAATCAAGGAAACATTCGAGAAGACGAATGGGATGAGGCTTCCGATATTATTGATAAATTTTTATTCATTCGGTGGGGTCAAAAATCAGATCCATTCTGGTTTAAATGGGGCTCCTTGAATAATGTAACGATCGGGTATGGGGGNTTGTTGGCNGGATACTCCAACATGATGGAATTCCCATCCGTNCGTAAAGTTGGGATAAATACTGGAATGTCATTCGGTAACTTTGGTGGCGAACTCTTTTTATCGAATATGAAAGATTTCTCCCGAGGCGGTACCCTCATGGGACTTAGAGGCACATACAAACTATCTGATGCAATACCATTGACATTCGGATTGAACTTTATCATGGATATGAATCAATTCTCCGGATTGAAGGATGTGGATGAAGATACTTATCCCGATATATTTGATGATTTCCCCACAGATAAAGATTACTGGAANGATACAGACGGCGATGGCATTGCTGATGTGAATGGTGGAACNAANGAACCGGANAATGGCTGGGACATCGATGGTGACGGCGATAATATTCTCGATTCTGCTGATAACGATCTCACACTAAAACCCACGCCATTTAGTTTAAAGGATAATAAAGCAACGGCCCAGGGTTTTGCATTTGATCTGGGATATCCGATTCTGAAAGGTAAATCGCTNAGTTTANANGCCTATATGGAATANAATAAACTNATNTTCCCAGCCGTGGCTGGNGATGCCTATTANAGNNGAAANGCNATGGGNGGNACNGGNATTACNGTCCCNGGTATNCNNGCNAGTTTATTCAGNTTTTTGAATGTGAGTTTTGAATATCGAATTAAGCAGGGCTTTTTTGCACCGCAATTTTTTGACGGGAGTTATGATCTTTCCCGAGTGGTGGCTGAATTCAGTGATTCCACAACCATAATTCGCACCAAAGATCAGTTGATCCTAGTGGATTCATCCAATACATCGGGTATGTATGGATCTGCCTCAGCAAACTTGTTTAACCTGGTGAGCTTTAATGCATCATATGCCAGTATGAAGGGCGAAGGCGATGTGGAGCTCAACAGCTTTAATGCCATGTTCGATATTAATGCAGAAAACATTCCAAAACTCAGCGTGGCGCAAGCGTATTACCAACGGAATAANGANAAGAATCCATTNGATTTTGGGAANCCATCCATGAATACTNTATTTGGATATAAGGTTGGTTATGAAGTGAGTNAAGGNGTGAGCTTAATCTGGGATTTTCGACAGTATTATCGGGATACAGGNTCGGGCTTAGAGCCGGTGAAACAAACTACCATTGAAACGGCTTTNAATTTTTAATGGCTGAAGAATTAAAAACAGTTTACCGGTATGATGCAGGNGGGCGCGGGTTCCGAAAGGNAGCTACTGTACTGATTGGATTAGCAAGCCTTTTAGCTGTGTTTGGTGTTTTTTGGATAAAATCCTGGTTATAAAAGGAGAACATATGCGTATTTCAATTGAATATTGTAATCAGTGAAACTATTTACCCCGGGCTGCCAGTATGGCTTCCGCGTTACTTGAAAAATATGGGAATGCTNTCCAATCGTTGGCGTTAATTCCATCGGGCGGNGGCGTGTATGAAGTGATAAAAAATGACAATCTTATTTTCTCAAAAAAAGCTGAAGAGCGATTTCCAGAATTGGATGAAATAATTGAATCATTGGAAAAACCTGTTTAAACCATTACTCATTCTTGGTTTNATTTTTCCTTTGATNGGACAACAGGGCGAANTTGTACTNCTNACAAAACATGTTGGATANACACTGGATGCAGAAGAAAACCTATATTATGAAGTGTTCCCTGAGATTCCAAATTTTGAAAGTGCCCAGTTTTTTGAAATAAACAACAATCGAATTGAANCCCGCATTTCGTTTGTGGAATATACNCGGATAAAAGTCAGCCGGAGAGCCTATACCCAAAAAGAGTTTATTGATTTGCAGATNAGACTTAATCAAATGCCAGAGATCACCGANGANATTCGAGAATCATTTCGGAAAAACNTNACCTATTTACGNACANAGNAANTTTTGGAAAANATCCAAACNGGGCAATATGTATCTGTTAAACATCTTAATGGAAAATGGGTTCGAGGNACGTTGTTATCGTATCAAAAAGAANGACTATTACTCCAAACACCTTTTGCCATAAAACAAATTCCANTTTCAAAAATGGAGCGGATNAACTATCGTGAGAAAATTATTCAGCGACCGGAGTNGAAAATGCATTTTTATGGATTGGCGGCCGTTTTAGGTTTTGGATTAATGGAATCCTGGAATCGCCAGACACAACCTGCCTGGGGGCAACAGTGGCATAATCGCTTTTTGGGTGCCATATTCGGATTAATTGCCGGGGCGGAAGTCTATGATACATCAATGATATTATTATCAAAAAAAACCCAGTTTGGGCTGACCCCAGCTGAATTGGATAAAATAAACCGTTAGAATCCTGGAGAAAATGTGACTGAAGAAACAACTGAGTTCAAAAAAGAATATCTCAATGAAAAGCTCCAAGCCATTGGAGATAAATTAGGTGATGCCTATGGGGAGCCGTTTATGGCGGAACTCATTGTTCGCATGGAACGAACCGTTGCCCATTTTAATGAGGAAGTAAATGGCCTCCTTAAAACCCTCCATAGCCGGACAAGAAACCAATATGGATTATTAGCATCCATGCGCGGGGAAGACCCGAATGCGGAACCGGTTGAGTTGAGTGAATTTGAAAAGAAATTATCTACAGGCGATGGGCCAAAAAAGGATGTTCCTGAAAAGGAAGTAACAGAAGAAAAGACCAAAAAGAAATTTTCATTTTTTAAGCGTAAAAAGAAAAAATGAAAATGATCCTCGGGGGGAAGTGGATCGCCCAATTAATTATATGTTGCTTAGTGGTCTCGGCAGCCGTTTCCCAAGAATCTAACCAGAAATTTACTGAATTCAAGTCTCTCACCAAGCGTGTATATCATTACACAAAGGTAGAGTTCATTACACCGGAAGGTGAATTCAATGATGCGATTTGTACATTGGTTATTCCTGAATTAAAAGAAGATAGTCCTCCCTTTGTGGCTATTTATTATAAACGGGATAATTCTGATTGGTTTACAGAATCCCTTTATAGAAAACGTGTGCGGTACAGTTTTAAAAATGGTGTTATAAAGTTAGATCGTTCCAATTTCTGGGATTGGTATGAGGTGAATGAAATTAAGGTGGTAGTAATTTATTGAATCAATAACGCAAGGCGATAATATAGCTGTGAGTACTATCACAATTTCAATTATTATTTTTGATTTTTATATCTATTATGTGAGAATATCTATCAGGTTAATCGTTCTATGATCGATTTATCCTGTGAGTATCTCAAACTCATTTTTTGTCATAAGAATTTTCTCATAGTAAATTCTTCCGTTTTCAGGTACAACATTCTTTGAACAAATCAATCAGAAGGGATTCCCTGATGAAATGAAGTCGGTATGGAAATATTGTATATGTTTTTTCCTCTTTATAGTAGCTAATCCAACTGCACAAACAATTTCTCCGTCTGCATTTGCTTCTTTGAATTATAATAATTACGGCCTCTTAAATCTTGCGCAAACTCCAGTACAGAATCGAATATATACGACGCTTGCTGTATTGGAATTTGAAGTCGAGGGACTCAGTAAATTAGAAGGGCAAGCTCTTACAGACCGCTTTACTTCTGAACTTGAAAAAACCCAGTCAATTGAAGCTATTGTAAACCGTGAAAAAGTTTCGGAAATAATGGATGAACTTGAAACTGAAAGAGCGTGTAAAACGGATTCCTGTGCTATTGTACTGGGAAGTATGTTGGGTGTTGATTATGTGGTTAAGGGCACTGTCATTAGTGAAGTAGGCTGGTTTACGCTTGAATTTGATTTATTATCTGTGGAAAAGAAGGATGTAGTTGAAAATAGAAAATCCTTTTATAATGGCGATCCAAATGGATTAATCACGGAGATTGGACTGGTTGCCTGGAATTTAGTAAACAAGGTTTCACCTTTAGAATTATTAAGAGAAAAAGAAGAGAAAGCTCGAGAAGCACTTCGATTGGCAGAAGAAAGGGCCGAAGCAGCGAGAATAGCGGCGGCAAAGGAGCTGCGACAAGCCAGAATTAGAGCATTA
>PAXB01000011.1 GCA_002715035.1 Fidelibacterota bacterium | reverse complement strand
TTCTTATCAAATGATCCCCACTACATCATTGTCATTAAATCTGATTGTGACATTTATCGGGATGGTCAATTTTTGGCGTAAAGGCTACGGTCGTTTAAATCTAGTTGGTCCATTCCTCATTACATCTATTCCCATGGCATATCTCGCAGGATCATTAGAAATGCCTGAATATATTTTTCAGATTATCTTGATAAGCACATTACTATTGGTGGCGGCACGGATTTATATCATCAATAGATTGACCCTTTCATTTAAACTGTCCGATACACAAAAATGGATTATGGTAATTTTGTTGGGAGCGATTCTTGGATTTATCGCCGGTGCGGTTGGGATTGGCGGCGGCATCTATTTGGTGCCATTGATTATTATGTTTGGACTTGGCACAGAAAAAGAAGCGGCTGCAGCAGGCGCCATGTTTATTTGGGTGAATTCACTGGTTGGCGTCATTGCCCGAACTCAATTAGGCACATTTGATCCAGAGTTTATCATTCCATTGGTGATAGCCGTTTTTATCGGTGGATTTGGCGGGTCCTATTTTGGCGCAATGAAATTTGAAGCGCGAACGATTCAAAGAGTCATGGGCGGCATTGTTATCATCGCCATTCTGTTTTTATTAAAAGGAATGATTTAAAAAATGAGTCGCAAAGAGCACCAAGTAACACGAATAACTTTAAAAGTTTTCTTTGACGAATCTTTGTGAACTTCGTGGCTAAAAGGAATTAGAATGATACCACTTCAAAAAGCAAAATCGATTATTCAAAAGCATATATTTATGTTAGAAACGGAATCCGTTTCATTGTCCGATGCGGGAAATCGTGTATTAGTTGAAGATATAATCGCCACATTTCCATCACCGCAATTTGATAATTCTGCCATGGATGGATTTGCCGTTCGATCTGCAGACACTAAAGGCGCCAGTCCTGACAATCCTATCACCTTAAAAGTGGTGAGTATCAGTTCTGCGGGATCGCCCAGTGATGTCGATTTGCAATCGGGTGAATGTAGTCAATGTATGACGGGCGCAAAAATTCCTGTTGGGGCAGATGCTATTATTATGGTGGAAGATTCCAGTGGTTTTTCCGATTCGGATTCTGTCCAAGTAATGATTGAAGCCTCTGCAGGGAAACATATCCGGAGAATGGGGGAAGAAATTGCCGAAGATGAATTACTCATTCAGAAAGGAACACGAATTACGCCCGGTGAGATCGGTACTTGNGCCACATTTGGATATGGCAAATTGTCNGTGGCAAAAAAACCGAAAATTGCTATTTTTGGGACAGGGGACGAACTCATTGAACCGGGAAATGAACTGAAGCCCGGAGAGATTTACAATTCAAATTTATATGTGTTTGCGGAATTGGTAGAAAAAGCCGGCGGTGAAGTGGTCATGCGAAATNTAATAAAAGATAATAAAGATTCCTTGAGAGCATTTTTATCTGAAGCATTGGAAACATGTGATGTGATTATTTCATCCGGGGGCGTTTCAATGGGGCGCTATGATTATGTTCGGGCTGTTTTTATGGAATTAGGTGTAACCNAACATTTTTGGAAAGTGGCGCAAAAGCCCGGGAAGCCGCTCTTTTTTGGTACNGGAAATTCCACCTTGATTTTTGGATTNCCGGGGAATCCAGTTTCGGCGTTTATCGGGTTTATGGAATGGGTTTGGCCCGTGCTGGAAACAATGACGGGCAAAAAGGAATCAAAAAAAGTAATGGGTATTTTGAAAAAATCATTCCCGAGAGAAAAAGTGAAATACCGTTTTTTATTCGGGAATGCCTGGATCGAAGATGGAGAATTGGTATGCCAAGCATCCACAAAAGTTGGATCNCACATGTTGTCGTCNTCGCTGGAAGCAAACTGCATATTATCATCGGAACCCGGTGAATCGATATTGACAGTTAGTGAAAATATCAATGTGAATTTGCTGCCATGGAAAACGATTGAATGATCATTACNCCCAAAGAACTTCATGATCGAATAGACGAATTCACNGTGGTAGATGTCCGCCCTGAAACACAGAGAAATGAATTTCCCATGGATGGATTAGAAACGATTATTTCCAAAGATGGATCCACTCCAAATCTTGAAGGAAAAAAGGTNTTGGTCTGTCAGTTTGGAATTGTGACGGAAGGAATTATAATAGAGAATGATTTGGACAATACATTCAGTTTATTGGGCGGTGCGCAATCGTGGATTGAATTTCAANCTGAAAATGAAGATTTGAGCAGATGGTCCCGACAAACAATTCTACCCGAAATAGGAATGGACGGCCAGAAAAAACTTATGAAGGCAACGGCAGCCGTCGTTGGTTTGGGTGGATTGGGTTGTCCCGTTTCACAATCACTGGTGACCGCCGGAATAGGAAAGCTGGTCTTGATCGATGGGGATATTGTGGAATTGTCCAATCTTCATCGCCAGCCCCTTCATAGTCCTGATGATGTGGAAAAAAAGAAAGTCAATTCAGCTGAAGAGAGTTTGAGTAAAATAAATTCGGTGACGACAATTAAAATTGTGGACGATTATTTGGATGAACAAAATGGATTGGATATCATTCAAAATTGTGATGTTGTCATCGATGCCACGGACAATATTGAAACACGACAATTGATTGACCGATTTTCCAAAGAAACAAATGTACCCATGGTTTATGGCGGATTGTATCGCTGGGAAGGACAGGTGGCTGTTTTGAATATGGATGGAAGTCCGGGGTATAAAGAATTATTCCCGGAACCGCCATCGTATGGAGACACCTGTGAAAATGCGGGTGTTTTGGGGATGCTCCCGAATATTATTGGGAATATCCAAGCATTGGAAGCGGTAAAATTGATTATGGGAATAGAATCCGATTTGGTAGGGAAATTATTAATTTATGACGGAATGAGTCATTCAACGCAAATAATACAATTATGATAAAAGTAACGATTAAATGTTTTTCTCAAGTAAAATACGCTTTGGGAACGGATGAATTAACATTAGAATTTGAAATGGGAAAAACCACATCTCAATTAGAACAATTAATCCGCGAAAAAGCCCATGGAAAGTTGGATGGTATTTCTTTGAGAGTTGCAGTGAATCAGAAATATGTTCCTAATGAAGTTGAATTAAAAGATGGTGATGAAGTGGCATTCATTCCACCGGTACAAGGCGGGTAAATGATTAAAATAGAAATAGTCAATAGACCTATATCCTTTTTTACGAATGATGATTCAGGTAAGCAAGATGGAGCAGAACTCATTTTTAATGGACGAGTTCGTGCCACGGAACATGGCAAAAATATTACTGCNTTNGAATATGAGCAATACGAGGGTATGGCTGAAGAAGAACTGACTCAATTAGCCAAAGCCACATGTGAAAATTTCCCCATTCATGATTTATTTTGTAAACATCGAATCGGTAGAGTAGATGTAGGTGAAACAAGTCTTCACGTTTCCATTGGTTCAAAGCATCGAAAAGAAGGATTAGAAGCTATGACTTGGTTTATCTCCGAACTCAAAAAAAGAGTCCCTATTTGGAAATGGGCGATTTTGGAAGACGGTTCAAGAATCCCCAGTGAATGTTCTCATGAATAATGATTACACCTTAAATTTCAAGTCTATATGTTAGGGTTTTCGCATCGATCATTGGCTAATTTTCTTTTCTGGGTTACCCAGAAAAAATGGTTTTTAATCACAATGATGGTTGGAATTATTCTAATGCTCCTTCCAACACCTGGTGGTTTAACTCTTGAGGGNTACCGGATAATTATCATAGTTATTACGGCATTAATGTTAATTGTAACCGAACCTATTNCCTTACCTGCCATTGCAATNTATATTCTGGTAANGGAGGTTTATTTTGGCATCGGATCTGCTAATGATATTGCCAAGTCATTTATGAATGATGCAGTATTTTTTATCATGGGATCCCTCATGCTTGCAGTGGCGATTATTAAACAGGGGTGGGATACGCGAATTGCACTGGGAATTATTAAAATAACNGGAAATAAGACAGCCAATATTGCCTTTGGGTTTACGGCCATTTCAGCAATCCTATCTTCTTTTATTGGCGAACATACTGTTGCTGCAATTATGTTACCCATTGGAATGACACTTATTCATTTTACATCTGAAAATGATNAAAAAGTGCAAAATCTATCAGCGGTATTATTNTTCTCCATCGCATATGGATGNCTTGTGGGTTCCATTGGGACACCATCTGGTGGTGGTAGAAATGTAATTATGATTGATTATCTTCGAAGTTCAAATTTATCAATTTCATATATAGATTGGATGATTCGTATTTATCCTTTAGTATTGATACAGATTCCCATCGTCTCATGGGTTTTAATAAAAAGTTTCCCACCGGAATATAGCCAGTTAGATAGTGGTGTCCGAAAACTGGTAATCCAGGTGGCAAAATCAGCGGAACTCACAGGAAGGAATACAGTTGCTGCATTTATATTTTTATTGGTTTTTTTGGGGTGGATATTTTTTAGTGAAACCATTGGCCTTGGTACAATTGCATTAACCGGTGTTTTAATGTATTTGGTTGGAGGTTTTGTAAAATGGGAAGATTTAAATAAAAATACCCATTGGGGTGTTATTTTACTTTTTGGGTCAACCATTTCCTTGGGTGCAAATATTAAAGCCACAGGTGCGGCTGAATGGCTCGCGGGTTCTGTGGTTAGTTTTGTGGGCCCCATTCTAAACGCTTTGCCTTTTCTTGGGGATCTAATGGTTACCATCATGACAACCGTAATGGCGAATGTGTTGTCAAGNTCTGCGACGGTTGCAGTATTGGGGCCCATTACCATGAATATAGGCAGCGACCCTTTGCATATGGGACTGGTGACAGCCATTGCATCCGCATTTGGTTATTTTACTGCAGTTGCTGCTCCCGCATGTACAATTGTGTATTCAAGTGGGATGGTTAAAGCAAAAGATTTTTTAAAAGTCGGGTGGAAAATGGGATTGCTTTCCATTCTTCTCTTGGTGATTTACGCCAATACTTATTGGCTATTTTTCAGTTAAAAATGTCTTAATATTGGATTAATATGAAAATTTTAATTGCAGTTGGTAGTAAAGAATATTCCGGTCCCACGTTGCGGGTTGGAATGAAAGTTTCACACGCTTTTAAAGCGTCAACCACCATTGTGGATGTGGGTGAAAAGGTAAGTAGTTTTAACACAAAAGTCGTGGGTCTGGCGCAAGATCGCATGGAATCTTGGAATTTTAATCGCCCAGGTGTGGAAGTATTAGAATGGGCATTTGAATTTTTAGCAGAAAAAAAGTTTATTGAACCAAAAGCGATTGAAGCAGGCTTCCCCAAAAATACATTAGTTGATACAGGAGGAAATCGCTCAGAAGTTTATTTAAAAGGGACTGTTTCCGATGAAGTAAGTTTGATTTTAAGGAATGGTGAAATTATATCTGAACTTCGGGATGAAGTGCAATCCCATCAATATGATGTGACCATTATTGGTGGAAGTAAAAAACGTCGTATGGCTCATGATTTAATTCAATATATTGATAGTTCTATTTTTATTGTAAATAATTATAACCCTGATCAATCCTATAAAATTTTGTTGGCAGTTGATGATTCAATGGCGACATCAAAAGCAGTTCAGTATGGCGCCCGGGTTGCGCAAGCGTTTGATATTGATGTGGATATTTTAACGATTAGTAAAATAGAAAGTTTTGGAGAAGGGTACAAAAATGCAGCGAATCGTGCTGCAAAATTTCTACGTCGATGCGGGATTCAACATCAAAATATTTATAAAGTAGGCAATCCTTCTGATGTGATAAAGGAAATAGCAGGAGATAATCATATAATCGTAATGGGGACATCTACCCGTAGTCCGTTAAAAAAGTTTTTTAAGGGAAGTAAACCATTAAAAGTAATGGAAAATTGTCAGTGCCCTATTTTAATTGTTAAATAAAAGTCATTACAATTATCCCCTCATCCACTTTGCTCCTGCCCAGCCAATAAGAATAAATATCCCTAACATAAGCCAGTTGTCCGTATTGCCGTAAGTGGTTACCGGGAAGTGGCTACTGATCATTATAAAAATAACGGGGATGGACATATAGGTATTATGTTTTGAGCAGTGTTTTGCTTTGGCACCCAATAACATATCCGGTTGTTGATTATTCTCTACAGCAGCAATCATTCTCCGCTGGGCTGGTAAGATAATTATCCAAACATTGGCTGCCATAATGGTGCCAAACAAGGCACCAATATGAAACATGGCTGCACGTGAACTGAATATTTGATCCATACTAATAAATAATCCAATAATCAGAATAAGAGAAATAGTGGCGCCCACATATTCATTTTTCCCCAATGGAGATGACCACAATAGTCGATAAATACCAAAACCAAGAATCAATACACCAATCCCAATCAAAGCAGCGGTTAGCTCACCCATTTCTGAATCCGGTTCCAGCATGAGTCCGCCCATATAATAGACAATAATGAGAAGAAAAAATCCACTTAAAAATGTTAATGCCGATTCCCATTTAAACCAATGGAGTGTTCGGGGCATTACTTTGGGTTTGGTCTGTTTTTCCACTAAATAGAATCCACCGCCGTGAACCATCCAAAGTTGGCCAGACACATTGTCATCCGCATCTGTATCAACTTCCAATGGCAGTGTTCGTTCCATCCAATCGAATAAATATGTTTGTCCAATCCAGCTGATTCCTGCAATAATATGAAACCAACGAAAAGCGAGATTCAAAAGTTCAGAAACTGTATATGTATACCATTCCATATTTTAACTTCCCCTGTAGGTAGAATAACCGAATCGACTTAATAATAATGGCACATGATAGTGGCGATTTGTGTTTGTAATATTGAAAATAATTGGAATGGATGAGTAGAAGGAATCTGTTTCATAGTAGGAAGAAACGTCAAATGTTAAACGATAAGTTCCAGATATAATTGAATTGTTATCTTCTGATAAATTATCAATTCTTCCATCTTCATTTGTTGTACCACTTCCAATAGTTTCCCATAAATTCGAATCGACTAATTTTTCAAGAATAGTAGGAATATTATTAGCCGGCGTTCCTTGAACCAAATCCAAAACGTGGGTTGTTATTTTACATATCATGATTGTCTCCCTTGTAAAATTATTTTGAAGGATCGTGTCCGAATTTCATCCAGAGTGAGTCCTGTTTTTTCAGCATCTTTTTCTAATATAGCGCCACAACTGATGCCTTGAAGAAAATAATTCAGGAGTGCCTGTCCTGTGGCTGCATCATCAAACACATCACCAATTAAAGTTGCTTGAGCGGCTTTGCCCATAAATGATTTTAACCGTAATGATGTGGAAGCCAATCCATTCAGAAAAAATGAATATACGGCCGCATATCGTAATGGCAACTGACTTGGATGTAAATCCCACCCTTGATAATAACCATGTTTTAGGGAATGGGTCACATTATTGAAATTCAATCGCCACGCATGATGAACAACGCGTTTATTTTCTTCAATTTGGGTTTCGGTCAGCGGATTTCCATCACCGGGGCGATGTGGACCCACAGGCATTATATTGGTGGCGCCATCAGAAAGACGAATTCCAGTTCCGCCCAATGCAACCTGCATCATATGTCGTGCGAAATCGCAGTTTGGATGAGTAATACTTTGATACTCGGCTGTGATATTCGTGGATGCCGTATAATCATAGACACCAAAGTGGGCGCCAATACATCTACCGTTCGACGCCTTTACCAACGCGGGTAATGCTGAATTTCCATTGCTATCCAATATAGATTGGGGTGTTTCAATCATTAATTCCGATTTTAAAGATCCAGAAGAAAGCGCTGTCTTTTCTTCCAATATTTTAAACAATTGAATTAATGCCGATACTTGTTCAGGAATGGTGACTTTTGGAATAGTGACCACAAAATTATCGGGCAATACCCCGTTTGTTTTCTCTGAAAGCGTGGAGATAAAAATATCCAGTGTTCGGATGGCTCTATTTTTTTGTTCTTCTGTAAACGGTTTTATCCGAATACCAATAAATGGGGAAAGTGATTTTGATGCCATGCCTTTTGCCACTTCTTCAGCAGCAGAAACAGCATGACCATCTTCTTCTTCGTCTGGTCGATTTCCATATCCATCTTCAAAATCAATTCGGAAATCTTCAACTGCTTCTCTTGATAATTTTTCTAAAACACGTTGGTATACCGTATAAGAAAAATGACCCACATGTTTTTGTTTTCCTTCAGATGATTCACTGGANAAATAATNTTCAAGGGTAGAAATTTCATCTTGAGAATTTGGAAGCTGGTCNTGTCCTTTTAATTCAAGAATCTTTGCAAATTCTACAAAATTTGGGGCATAAGCATTGATGTGATTTGTTGCACCAATTCCCATTTTACTTGCTGTGCCTTCTTTAAAAATATGGGCACCGCCATATACAGTATGAACAGGTTGCCGTTCAGTAGATTCACCGGGGTAATTATTACTGAAAATAGAATTTGCATTTTTGAGACGATTATTAATATCGTCAATAATTTCAGGTGTAAATGATGATTTCATTTTAATAGTTTCTCTAAACGTAGTTGTGTGATTTTATTTTGTTCTTTAGCGGCGTTTTGCATTTCTGTTTCTGCATTTTTGTTGAGTCTCATTTTTATGAGCGCCAACATTTCATCTGCAGATTTTCCTGTGGCACATACAATAAAAATAAACCCAAATTTATCTTCGTACAATTGATTTGATTTAGCTAAATTATTTAAGGTGCTTTTTTCCGCATCATTGACGCCCGATTGTTCATTCTTGGATATTGATTTTGTATTATGGAACTTTTTCCGTAAGGAATCAATATCTCCAATTTTAGGATGATGGGTAAACGCTTCTAACCAATCTTCGGATGATAGTGAAAACCAAATTGATTCGGCCTGTTGATAGACTTCATTTTTATCGTGAAACGGGCGATTTTGGTTCATCTTTTCAACCCAGTTTGATGCACCACAGCATAATTCAAATTGTTTATTTGCTTCAGAAGGGGTTAATGTATTTAAGGCTTCAATTGTCACGAAGTTGGGCGTCCTAATATTCTTAATCGACTCACACCACCGTCAGGATAAATGTTNAACCGAATATGGGTGATGGACAAATTATTATTTAGAATAAAAACAGATTCTTGATTAGCNGTAAGCTTTGATTTATGCAATAATTCTGTCCAATCTATTTTATCATTCAAAAATGATTCATTGNTTTGTTCGGGAGCATAGCATCCTTCAATTGAACAAGTATCTGGAAAATTNCCTTTAAAATGGAGTGTATCTACAATAACCCGTTCGATGGCACAAGGAGAGCCCAATTTTAAAATTGCCCAATCGTGTCCAGGTCCACGTCGTCGTTTTGTTTCCCAGCCATCGCTCATATCGATACCTGTGGTGGACTTTGTTAAATTTTCCATATGGCTAAAATGCATATCGCTACAGGAGATCATTTCTCCCCCATTATCTCCCAATGCAAAATCGATTAATTTATTTTTGTTTCTGTCGGAATTATCAGGATTCCCATATACCCGGAATCTTGCCACACCACCATCTGGATATATGTGGAGTCGAACGTGGGTAAAAGATGGGTCGCATGATATTCGAAATTTATTTTGTGAATTTCCATTGAGCTCAACTTTGGATAGGATTTCTGTCCACTCTCCATTTTCTGTAATTTCATCTAATCCAGAATATTCTGGCATGGCGCATGCTTCTACAGATGCATGAGAAGGGAAGTTGCCCACAAAGTGATGGGTGTCAATATCNAATTCTNAAATAACACCTGATTTNCCTAATCGCAGAATGCACCAATCATGACCTTCCGTACGNTTTCTTNTGGATTCCCATCCATCCATCCATTTGCCGTGATCTGTATATTTATCTTTAATAAATACACCACGCCCGGATTTAAGCAAGTTTTCTTTGGGTGCAAAAAAGTCGTCACTGGCCAATAAGGTACGACCACCATTTGATTCTAAAGCGAGATCAATCAATGTATTATCCATTATTATTTAAAATTATTTTCCCTGTTGGATTTCCTAAAAATTCTCCATTTTCATATACCTTTTGTCCCCGAAGAAAAGTTGCATTCACAACACCATAAAGCGATTCACCTTCGTAAGGGGTTAATTTATTTTTATGATGAATGGCTTCTTTTTGAA
The DNA here is from genome assembly GCA_002715035.1 of Fidelibacterota bacterium. Taxonomy (GTDB): domain Bacteria; phylum Fidelibacterota; class Marinisomatia; order Marinisomatales; family TCS55; genus TCS55. The sequence goes on along the minus strand of PAXB01000011.1, from coordinate 4,602 downwards.
TGATATATTTTTCGCCCGGATTCCAACATACTAAATCCGCATCAAAACCAGGAGAAATCTGACCTTTTTGTTGATCTTTTCCAATGAATTTAGCTGGTTGTTTACTCATCCAATTAATGAGTTGATCCATTGAATATCCACGCGTTTTGCATTCCGTCCAAATGACAGGAAGTGTAAATTGAATAGACGAAATACCACCCCAAGCTTTTTTAAAATCACCCACTTCCAAATTCTTTAATTCCGCTGTACAGGGTGAATGGTCTGATGTAATAAAATTAATCAACCCATTTTCCAATCCTGACCAAAGTTTTTCTTTATTGTCACTTTCCCAAATGGGTGGCGCACATTTGAAACGTGTATCTCCATCTGAAATATGTTCGGAAGAAAAGTGAAGATAGTGTGGGCATGTTTCTACAGAAATGGGGTAACCATCATTCCTTGTTTGAGCTATTTCAGCTAAAATATCNGCAGATGATAAATGTACAATATGAATCCGTGCATCAAATTCTTTATTTAACTGAACGAGTAATTTTACTGCATTATTTTCCCAAGACTTGGGCCTGGAATCCTGAAAACTTTTATAGGTGGAATGATCTTCTGANTGGGTAGCGNCATTTTCCAGTTCTGCATGGACNAATACAGGAATTNCTTTGTTCGCAAAAATAGGAAGTGCTTCTCGAAGATATTTTTCATTAATATTTGGAAATTCATCAATGCCGGAGTGGCTTAAAAAAGCCTTNAATCCCAAAACGCCCGCATCGGCCAAAGATTCAATATCCTGNAGGTTATCTGGAATTAATCCACCATAGAATCCGCAATCAACCCAAAGTTGATTTTTTGTGGCAGCAATTTTGTGGTTGAGTGCATCCACAGTTGTGGTTACCGGAATACAGTTCAAGGGCATATCTACAAGTGTAGTAATNCCGCCGGCCGCCGCNGCTTTTGTGGCAGTCTCAAACCCTTCCCAATCGGTTCTCCCAGGTTCGTTAATATGAACATGTGTATCCACAAGTCCCGGCATAACCACATCATTTTTCATATCTTCAACAGGACAATCGGAAGGNATTTCGGATATAGAAACAANATNCATTATTTTTTCTTCTTGGATTAGGATAGCAGCCGGCCGTTCACCTTTTGGNGTTAAAACACGTTGGCTTATGATTGCAAGATTGGGCGTAATTGACATATTAATTGGGTGATTCATTTCTTAATTGAAGTAATTGGGCAGCAACGCTGATGGCAATTTCTTCTGGCGTATTACTCACCATAGCTAATCCAACCGGCGCTACGATTCGAGAAAGCTGCTGATCAGATATATTTTCTGCATGCAATCGTTTTTTGATTTCGGATATCTTATTAACACTTCCCATTACTCCAATAAAAGGGAAGGGGAAATCCAAAAGTCCCAATAAACCACGAACATCATTTGGAACATCGGTAGTCATGACCACAACGTGGGTATTTTCAGGTAAACTTAATTGAGATGCCGCATCTTTAAAATCATCTAAAATGTTAGTTGTATCCGCAAAATTATTTTCTCCCAATGTGGAAATATTCCCGTGTGTTTCAAAAACAAAAACATCGTATCCGAGATTTTTCATCACACGTGATAAAGCCAAAGAACAGTGACCGCCGCCTAAAATAGCAATTCGATTATAGTTTTTCAACTGTTCTTGATAACACCAATGATTGTCACTTTGTGTAAAAGAATATTGGGAATCATGATTCTCAAACTCTTGTTTATGAAGGGACATTCCTTCTGGAGAAATTGAAAGAATGGCAGATTGACCTTCAATCAAATTTTGAACGATTTTATCCACAATTTCACCATCTTTTTCAGGCTCACACACATAATAAAGATTGGTTTGTTTTCCAGCACAAATCATACCCGATTGTTCATCTGTCCCGGTCTTTTTATGGTCGAGTGATTGAATTTCTGGAGTGAAATTCCCATTGTTCAAAATATTATATGCGCGATTAACCAAGGTAAATTCCATAATGCCGCCACCAATTGTTCCCATCATTTCTTTATTTTCTGTCACTAATAACTTGGCGCCGGTTGTACCAGGTGAATGGATGGTATGATCAACAACCATGGCTATAAAAACATTTTGTCCTTTGTTTAATAACGATAGAACTTTTTTCCAGTAGGCGATTTTAGGATTATCATTCATTCAGAATTAAAAGGGCCATATAATCCCATTAATACTTTTTCATGGGTAAAGGGTGCATCAAATGTGGAATTAAAAATTGGATTAAAAGATTTAATGGCATTCTCTATGGCAAAATAAGCGCCTATACCATACATAAGTGGCGGTTCACCTACGGCTTTTGATTTTAAAATTGCCATATCGTTTCCATCTGTATCCAAGGGTTCAATGGAGACCGTTTTTGGAACGGAGTATATATCTGGGATTTTATAGGTAGAAAGGGTGTTGGACATTAATTGCCCTTCGTTATTATACTGAAGATCTTCCATGGTCATCCAACCCATCCCTTGGATTAGCCCACCTTCAATTTGCCCAAAATCAACACTGGGATTCATTGTTTTCCCAAAATCATGAACAATCTTTACAGAATCAAAATCATAGGTACCACGAATACAATCAAGTGTCACTTGGGTAAGGGCCAAGCCGTACACATGATAGGCGAAAGGATGCCCCTTTTCTTTATCCATATCGAAGTTAATTCTTGGTGTGGCGTAGTGGCCGTTTTCTGTTAAACAGATTCGCTTTAAAAATGCCATCATCACCAGTTGATCCCAAGTCAAATCTGTTTGGTTTTCATTTGTATAAACCACGCCATCTTTCACCGAAACATCGTGGGATGAAACGTTGAAATGGTCAGCGGCACATATTTTTAATCGATCCATTAATGCATTGCATGCTTTTTCCAGCGCTTTCCCATTTAGATCTGCCGTAGAACTTGCAGCGGAAGGGGATGTGTTGGCAACCCGTGTCGTATTCGTCGATTCCAGTTTAACTCGTTTTGGAGTAATTGAGAAAATTTGTGTAGCAATCTGAAGCATTTTGGTATTGACACCCTGTCCCATTTCTACCGCACCGGTACTCACACCCACGCTGCCATCTGTATAAATATGAACAAGCGCTCGCGCTTGATTCATAGGCGTTTTTGTGAAGGAGATTCCAAATGTAACAGGCATTAGGGAGAAGCCTTTTTTCATATCAGAATGGTTTGCATTGAAATCATTTATTTCTTTTTCAATGGTTTCAATATCAAATTTTGATTCCATTTTTCCCCAAATAGAATTCAATTCAACCCCATCCGCAATTTGCCCATAAGGGAATTCATTCCCATCTTTAAGTAGATTGATTTTTTGTAATTTATGAGTAGAAATACTCAATTCTTTTGCGGCATGGCTCAATGCAGATTCAATGACAAACATTCCCTGTGGACCACCAAATCCACGGAAAGCTGTATTCGGCGGTAAGTTGGTTTTACAGGAGTAAGCGGTCATTTTCACATTGGGAATAAAGTAAGAATTGGTGCCGTGGAAAAGTGTTCGTGCCATAACAGCGGGTGACAAGTCAGCAGACGCGCCGGCATTTTGGTAAAATGTAGTTTCATAGGCCAGAATTTTTAAATCTTTAGAAAGTCCAATTTTATAATCTGAACTATAGGGGTGCCTTTTGCCCGTCATTCGCATATCATCCAAACGGCTTAAAACCACTTTTACTGGTGAATTCAAAATGGAAACACCCAATGCTGCCATAACGGCCCATGGCGTTGCTTGATCTTCTTTGCCGCCAAAACCACCCCCGATTCGAACAACATCCACTTCAATTTTATGCATGCCCACGCCTAATACTCTTGCCGTTATTCGCTGAACAGCTGTGGGTCCTTGGGTAGAAGANGAAATACGAATATGTCCATTTTCTAAAGGAACNGCATAGGCACCCTGGGTTTCAATATATAAATGTTCTTGCCCATTTGAATCCGCTTGTCCTTCAAATATATGAGCACAATTTTGCCAGGAATTTTCNGTATCACCTAATTCAAATGTTCGGGGTGGAATAATTAATTGATCCTTTTGTTGTGCTTNCCGCGGGTCAACAATAACATCATTTTTTGAAATCTCAATTTCGATCAATTTTCNAGCTGCAAAGGCAATCTGGTCCGATTCGGCAATAATGAGTGCAATNGGTTGCCCAACAAAATGAACTTCTTTGGATGCGAATAATTGTTCATCGGAAATAATGCCGCCAATTTGATTTTGTCCAGGAATATCTTCATGTGTAATAATTTTAATTACACCTGGGATTGCACGTGCTTTGGAATAATCGATTGATTCAATCGTACCATGAGCCACAGGTGAATCGAATACAACACCGAAGCGGGTTCCTTGAATTAGTGGAATATCATCCAGATAAATAGATTTTCCTGTGACGTGCCCTTTGGAATCAATATTTTTCATTTGAATGAATCCAAAGAGAACTGATCTGGGAAAAGTGTAATAAAATGGGCGTAAAAAAGTTGACGGAGTAATAGTCGCTTATAATCAGCTGAACCACGCACATCGCTGATGGGGCTTATTTCTGACTGAAGTATTTCATGGGCAGATTGAACTGTTTCCGGCAAAAG
>PAXB01000010.1 GCA_002715035.1 Fidelibacterota bacterium | reverse complement strand
GCAGGATGGGCCAATGTTTTATTTTCAGAGGCCAATGCGGCTGCCGTCACTTGGGCTAACATAAACCCTGATTCCAAACCGGGATTCACTGCACCAAACATGGGAATTCGATCACCGATGCCCTTCATAAGATAATTGACACGTCGTTCGGCAATGGCGCCGATCTCGGACATGGCAATGGATAATGTATCCAATGCCTGAGCCACGGGTTCAGCGTGAAAATGACCGGAATTCATTACATCGCCATTGGGGAAAATGAGCGGATTATCGGATATAGAATTCAACTCATTATTGATAATTTTTTCTGCATTGCTGAAAACTTCACGGCTTGAGCCGTGGACATGTGGAATACAACGCACAGAATATGGATCCTGAATTCGACCGCAGTCATCATGGGAATGAACAATATCACTGCCTTGAAGCATATTATAAACATTGGTGGCAGAAGCAACCTGACCCGGGTGCTTTTTCAATTTATGGATTTTAGGTGTAAATACAATGCGGGTCGATAAACTGGCTTCCGTGGATAAAGCACCTGCAATATCGGCAGTTTTTAATAAATCTTGTGATTCGGATATAGCGCGTATCCCTAGCGCCGTGGACACTTGTGTCCCGTTGATGAGGCTTAAGCCCTCTTTTGCTTTTAAAACAATTGAGTCCAAGTTTGCTTCTTTTAATGCAAGCATGGCAGGCATGACGCGATCTTGAAAGTGCACATCTCCTTCTCCAATCAACGCGCGAGCCATATGGGCTAATGGGGCCAAATCTCCAGAGGCACCCACAGAGCCTTTACGGGGTATTACGGGTAAAATATCGTGGTTGAGCATATCTGCCATCAATTGTGCCAATGCTAATCGAACGCCACTATATCCTTTTGCCCAAGTCATGAGTTTCAAGATCATGGTAATACGCGTCACACCCAAATCTAAGGGCTTTCCTACCCCGCATGCATGTGAACGAACCAAATTCAATTGAAGCTTTCGACGATCTTCCTGACTAATTGGAACTGTACTCAATTGGCCAAATCCTGTATTCACACCATAAATTTGTTGATTTTTATCTAATAATGACCTGAGAATTTTATGGGATTTACGAATGGACTGTTTCGCCTCAGGAGATAGACGAATACGAGCGGGGCCATCCAACATGGGCGCTAATTGTCCCCATTGGATTGATTTGTTCGAAATAAGGACTGTACCCATTGAGCAAGTTATAACTTTTTATAAATATTGAACAAGAAGAGTGAAAGGAAATTTTGTATATTTTAAGATGTAATGTTCCGGATTTATAGCTTTATTCTTATTAGATTTGAAACAAGTACCTATGCAAAAATAGATCGTTTAATTCCTGGAAATCAATTTCAAAAATATTAACATTATCTCACGTTTTCTAAAAATGAATCAAACATGTCATTTTTAAGTGCATTCTTTTACGATTCACTATTGGCCAAATCCGAAGAGGCCTGCCTTACGGAATGGCGGAGTGAACTAGTGAAGCATGTCCACGGAAATGTATTAGAAATTGGCGCGGGAACCGGGGCCAATATTTTATTTTATCCCAAGAATGGAATTGAATTAACGCNATCTGANCCGGATAAACATATGCGTANACAATTNGAAGCAAAAGTAAAGAATGAAGGATTAGATCATGTGACNATTTCTTCNCATACGATTGAGGAGAATCATACACCGGATGCTACCTTTNACTGTGTGGTTTCTACCCTTGTATGCTGCTCCGTCCCAAACCTTGAGTTGGCATTTTCGGCAATCAAACGAATTTTAAAACCAGACGGATATTTTATATTTCTCGAACACGTCGGTGCANAAAAAGGAACGAGAAGAAGACGATGGCAGAATCGCCTATCACCCATCTGGCGTAAAATAGCGGGAAATTGCCATTTAAATCGGGAAACGGAAATGGCCTTATCTCATGCAGGATTCACAATTAAAGAGATTAAACGGGAAAGTTTAAGAAAAACAATGCCATTGATCCGTCCATCCATTCGTGGTATTGCAATTAAAGAGGTTATATCATGAATGATATTCAATTTTGCGAAGCCCAAAAGGGTGATCTAAAATATATTGTTCAAATGCTCGCCGATGACCCTTTGGGGATAAAAAGAGAACGGTTTGAATCTCCACTCCCTTCATCTTATTCCAACGCATTCGATTCCATTGATAAGGATTCCAACAATNCCCTTATTCTCGCCCTATTGAAAGATGAAATCATCGGCGTACTCCAACTAACATTTATCCCCAATCTTACTTACCAAGGCAGTTGGCGTGCTATGATTGAGGGCGTTCGTGTATCTTCAAAATTTCGTTCCAAAGGGATTGGACAATCACTAATTAAAGAAGCCATTGGCCGTGCAAATATAAAAGGGTGCTGCTTGGTTCAATTGACCACAGATAAACAAAGACCAGATGCGATTAAATTCTATGAAAAATTGGGGTTTACTTCCTCACATGAAGGAATGAAACTTCACCTGAACAGTTCTGAATAATCACTCGTGACCAAAAACCAAATTTTCCAACTGCCTGAACACCTTCCAAAACGAATCGCCCTAATCGTTTTTTCACTCTTTTTCATAATGGCTGGTGGTAACCATTTTGCCAATCCCGATTTCTATGTTGCAATAATGCCTCCCTATCTTCCTTTCCATCTCATAATCGTTTATGTAAGTGGCATTCTCGAGATTCTTGGGGGAATCACCATAATGATTCCTCGTTATCGCTCCTTTGCCGGTTGGGGCATTATTCTCCTCCTATTGGCCATATTCCCTGCGAATATCCACATGGCACTTCACCCAGAATTATNTACNGANATAAACCCCATTCTACTTTATGCTCGTTTACCCATTCAACTACTTTTTATCCTTTGGGTATATTGGATAACACACAATACTGCGCAGCGTTATGCTTAACCTCTATTATCGGCCGCAAGCTGTCCATATTCCAACCTGAGCCCGCAGGGTGGGACGAGGGAAACCAGAGCAGAGTATTCGCCTCCGTTGTCCGGCGCGCGATTGCCAACGGAGATCATCAAGGCAACGACCGTAACATCGGGCTTGATCCTAGTCGTGGTGATCCTTCACATACTTGCAAACTGATCGATTTCCGTTTATGCCAAAGAAAGCAGTCAGAATACAATATCGAAGGCCTTGGTGCCATTGTTTCGGTGATCTTTTTCACTTAGTTTTCACCCAACTGAAAAGGGAAATCTCATGCATAACGTAAGAATTAAACAAATCAATACCATGGTAGAGCAATGCCAAGAGGATGCTTCGGCAGCCCAATTGGATTTTAATTTTGAGGGCACCTGGTGCACCAATTCAGACCAGGTTCAATTTTCAGGTGATGTACAATTCCCCCAGGGGGAGTTGACCCTTAATGCCGACTTTCCACCCTTTCTGGGCGGTGAGGGCCGGGCCCCCTCTGCCCTTACCTACTGCTTCTATGGCGCCATGTCCTGCTACGGATCCACCTTTGCCACCCAGGCAGCTATGGCCGGTGTCACATTGGATGCAATGACCATTTCATTGAAACTTGGTGTGGATTTCCGGACAGCTTTAGGTGTGGGAGATTTCCCTCCCATGACCGGGTTTGAATTTAATGTGAAGGTTAAAAGTGATGCATCGGATGTAGATATTCAAAGGGTAAAAGAATTAACCGATGAACGCTGCCCTGCCATTTGGGCTATGCAGAACCCAGTTCCGTTTACAACAGCTGCCGCAAAGGTTAACTAATGGCAACCCATTCCATAAATATTACTGAAAAGTTCAAACTCTTCTCGGATAACTGGTCCCCAAAAGTGATCGCTGAAATGAATGATTACCAATTTAAATTGGCTAAAGTTGAGGGTGAATTCGTCTGGCATTCCCATGACGATACGGACGAAACATTCATCGTGATTGATGGAGAACTCACGATTGAATTCCGGGATAGGCATGTGGTTTTAAAAAAGGGCGAAATGGTTGTCGTTCCCAGGAGCGTTGAACATAAACCGTCCGCAGAAAATGAATGCCAAATTATGCTCATTGAGCCAAAAGGTGTTGTGAATACCGGTGATTCTGGCGGGGAACTCACCGCGGAAAATGACGTATGGATTTAAACCCTTAAACTGCGCCGGATACGAGGTTCTCTACCACGGACGGATCTGCTAATGTGGAAGTATCTCCCATATTATCCAGATCACCTTCAGCGATCTTTCTTAATATGCGCCGCATGATCTTTCCCGAACGCGTTTTGGGCAAAGCCGGTGTAAACTGAATTTTATCGGGCTTGGCGTGAGGACCTATTTCAGTGGCAACGGTTGCCCGAATATCATTTATAATTGATTCGGATGGTTCGACCCCGGTCATGAGGGTCACAAAAGCATAAATTCCCACCCCTTTAATATCATGTGGATATCCCACAACGGCTGCCTCAGCAACACCATTTGCTTTGCCAATACCACCTTCTACTTCTGCCGAACCAATTCTATGTCCGGACACGTTGAGTACATCATCCACCCGTCCCGTAATCCAATAATATCCATCTTCATCCCGACGGGCACCGTCCCCCGTAAAATAGTACCCTGGAAATTGGGAAAAGTACGTTTCTACAAAACGATCATGATCGCCATAAATGGAGCGCATCTGGCCCGGCCAGGATGCCTTCATTACCAATAACCCGGATACATCGTTTCCTTTAATTTCTTCTCCAGATTCTGTAAGTAATACAGGTTCAATTCCATAAAATGGAAATGTAGCTGAACCGGGTTTTGTTGGGGTAGCCCCGGGAAGTGGGGTCATCATTATACCGCCTGTTTCTGTTTGCCACCATGTATCAATAATGGGACATTTTTCTTTTCCGACGATAGAATGATACCACATCCATTCCGGTTCTTTAATGGTTTCGCCCACTGTACCTAAAAGTCGAAGAGAAGATAAATCATGTTTTTCAACCCAGGAATTTCCTTCTTTCATTAAGGACCGAAGGGCGGTTGGTGCCGTATAAAAAAGCGTGACCTGATGTTTGTCAACCACTTCCCAGAATCGGCCGAAATCGGGGAAATTTGGCACCCCTTCAAACATGATGGAGGTGGCACCACAAGACATGGGACCATAGACGATGTACGAATGGCCTGTAATCCAGCCAATATCTGCTGTACACCAATAAATATCGTCTTTTTTATAGTCAAATATTTGTTCAAATGTATAATCGGCATAAACCAAATACCCCCCAGTGGTATGAAGCACACCCTTGGGTTTCCCCGTAGAACCGGACGTATATAATATAAATAATGGATCTTCCGCATCTATTTCAACCGGGGCACATTCTGGATCAGCTTTGGACATTGCTTCCTGCCACCACACATCCCGTTCGTCAACCATATCCACCGGTTCTCCAGTCCGGCGAACAACAACCACATGTTCAATTGATGGCGTTTGGGCTACCGCTTTATCCGCATTGGATTTCATGGGAATATTCTGTTTCGTCCCGCGGACACCCGTATCCTGAGTAATTAAAATTTTACATTCAGAATCGTTAATCCGATCTCTCAGGGAATCGGGACTGAATGCGCCAAAAACAATTGAATGCACTGCGCCTATCCGCGCGCAGGCCAGCATGGCCACGGGCAGTTGGGGCACCATCTGCATATACATGCAAACGCGATCCCCCTTTTTTACACCTAAGCCTTTCAGCGCATTGGCAAATTTTTGGACTTCACCCAATAAGTCATTATATGAAAAATGTTGATCTTCTTCGGGATTGTTTCCTTCCCAGATGAGTGCTGTCCTNTCTCCATCTCCTGCTTCTACATGTCGATCGAGACAGTTATAACTCACATTGAGTTTGCCCCCTTCAAACCAGTTAATGTTGGCATTCACATAATCGAATTCACCCACGGAATCCCATTTTTTAACCCAAGATATCCGTTCTGCTTTTTTGGCCCAGAATGCATTTCGATCCGCAATGGATTCATTATATTCTTTTTTATATTGATCCATGTTTTTAACATGGGCATTTGCTGAGAATTTTAATGGTGGATTAATTTTTTTAACAGACATACTATAATTCCTTATTGGCTCATAATTTGAAAATGGGATAGAAAAATATATTGAAATCGATGAAGAATCAATTGAAATTATTATTTACGAAGTACATGTTTATTTAAAATCCAACCGGTTTCATTCTGATACATTTCCTGTTGATCTAAATAAATCCGAACTCGGCCATAGAGCCTGTCTCCTGCTACTTTGGAAATAACGACATGGTCACCCTTGTTTAAAAAAAATAAAACCGCCGCACCATTTTCCGGGCCTACACGAAAAGGGGATAAATCATCAATGACTTCATAAATGGTCTCACCCTTTTCTGGACTAATAGATGAAATCATGACGGTTTTTTCATTGATACCATCTGAAATATAGAATCGACTCCTCCAGGTTGGAAACTGACCATTGGGTTTAATGGAGACTAAAACCGGTTCTTCTTTATTTCGGGTCACAGGAATCCTAAGCCGTACATAACCAGATGTATCCGTTTTTGAATTCGTCAATAATGCACCATTTTGCGTAATTCTTATTTCAGAAAATGGAATGGGGTTGCCTGATTCTTCTTTCAATACNATCAATTTTAATATGTCACCAGGTACCCGTATGGTAAATGGTTGCAGCTTTATTTCTCCGCTCCCCACATTAAACATACGATATTGATGCTCATATTCAGCGCCCAAAGGTTCCAACTTCGCAATGTTTCCCAACGTATCTGTATTCAAAATATTGAATGGCAGGATAATTTGAATCGATTCATCTGGGAAAAATAATTTTTGTATAAATGGCTCAGCCGGGTGATTTCTGGGATAGATACTAAAGCGATATGCGGTGGGCATTACATTTACTGGATTCACCACTACAGTTATAGAAACTGTTTTAGATTCTTTCCCTTTTGATTTGGACTGACTTTGGCTTGNATCAANAACTAACGAATCCTGCGCTGATAAAATGTTCAGTAATAAAAAAAGACAGATTTTCTCGATGGAATTAGCCGGTTTTACCATGGGCCGTTTTTTGATAATTGCCATCAGCATCTTTTTTAACCGCCACCATAATAACGGTAGCAANACAAGCTAAACGAGACTGTGAATGGCGTCCTTCTGCATGGGCTTCAACTTGAATGCTAAAAGATGTCCTTCCTGATGAAATCACTGTTGCAGTGAAATTAACCCAGTCCCCTAAATACACCGGTTCCTTGAATTCAACCTTTTCAATTGCCCGGGTAACAGCACCATCAATGTCCGCACCTTTCAGAAACCGAAACGCCACTTTTGCGGCGGCAAGATCCACCCATGCAATCATTTGACCGCCAAATAAGGTACCCACCACATTTATATGATCGGGCATGACCATTTGAGAATAGTTCGCTGAGAATCCTGACATGATTCTTATTCCTTTCAATTATACAAAGTTCAATACACCATAAATAAAAAGCCCCGCAAATACACCCTCGAGAAAAACTTTTTTCCCTGAAGAGCACGCCACACCTGCGGGGCTTCATGGAAAAAGTTTATCCTTAAGTTGTTATTTATTTCAAGCATTTTTTTTATTTCTTTGATAAATATTCTTTTGCCATACGTTCACCGTCATCAAGATCCACTTTTGTTAAGATAAAACCACCGAATAAAAAGAGGATAACCAGGGATAAAATTCCCATTCTTGGATTTCCAGTCATTAATCCTATATATCCCATTAAAGGTGGACCGATTATAGCTGCAAATTTTCCCAGCATATTATAGAATCCAAAAAATTCCGCTGATTTTTCCTTCGGAATAATACGAGAATACATGGATCTACTGAGCGCCTGAATTCCTCCTTGAAAACACGCAATCATAATTGCCAATGTATAAAAATGCCATTGCTCTGTCATAAATACGCCAAAAATAGTGATAATCATATATGCTAAAATGGCCACATAAATAGCCTTTTTAATACCAATTTTTGATGCAAACCAATAATAACCCAGTGTGGCNGGGAATGCGATAAACTGGACCAATAATAAAGCAGTAATGAGTGAACTGGATGAAAACCCAAGACTNCTGCCATAATCCACTGCCATTTTAATAATTGTATCTACCCCATCAATATATAACCAATAGGCCANTAAGAAGGTGCCTACCACATGTAAATGTTTAATATCATGGATGGTANTGATTAACTGGCGCNATCCCGCACCAATTGCCGAACCAATTCCGATGGGTTCATGAATTTTGGGCTCTTCCACAAAAAAGATGATTGGAATGGAAAATATTGCCCACCAAACCGCCACAGAAATAAAAGATAATCGTATNGCAATTGCACCGTTGGCAATTCCGAACATTTCAGGATATTGGTACATGAGTACATTCACCAAAAAAAGTATTCCACCCCCTATATAACCAATGGAAAATCCCAGTGANGAAGCATAATCGATCTTTTTCTTTGATGCCACACCCGGTAAGAGTGAATCATAAAAAATATTTCCCCCAGNATAACCAATGGAGCCAATCACATATAATAATATAGCTAATTGCCAATCACCTTGTTTCACCATCCATAGAGCGCCAGTGCCTAGTATTCCTAAAAAAGCAAAGGTAATTAAAAATTTCTTTTTGGCTGTAGCTCTATCGGCAATGGCTCCAAGGAAAGGAGCTAAAACAGCCACAATAATGGACGCAATGGAATTTGCAAGTCCAAGATACCATGTGCTTAAGGTTACNCTATCAGTGTTGGACCAATATTCCTTAAAGAAAACAGGGAAAAACCCTGCCATGACAGTTGTTGCAAAAGCACTATTAGCCCAATCNTAGAACGACCAGGCCCATATNGATTTTTTGGAATCAATCAATTGGCTGNCTCATATGATAATGAATATACCTACCATGCTTGNAAATATGAACTGATTCGAATCCAGNATGATGTATTCCCGTAGGTATGGTAGGTTAAGAGCGGAACGAACCAACGGACACCAATTTCCAGTTCAAAAGGAACGGGACCNATCTGTTTAAATGGATCCACATTTAAAAAATTTACTTTNAACACTTGGGTCGCCATTGTTTTTTGCGTATCATAATTGTTTTGTTTAACCATCCANTNATNCCACACATNGCTTTTNGAAAAATATTGATCACGCCCTGAAAACATCCAATCCATCCCGGCGGATAAAAACAATCGTTTTGGCCAAATTTCTAATTGACCCTGGATCGCACCAAAAACCTGTCCACCTTGTTCATACAGCACTGACTCCCCGATGGCACGGGAAATGGAATCAGCATCGGCATTTTCAATCCATAAAAATGAAATAGGCGGATTAATAATTTCTCGACTAAATGATGACATATGCACGGACCAATTGATATTAATCAATCTTCCCCTGACCTTTCGATACAATTCCCCAAATGCTTTGATTCGCCACTGGGTGAGCCCATTCCCAATTGGCAGTTGTTTAAATTGATGTGGTATTCCATCATCATCCACATCTTTTACATTATATTTTTTAAGCCGTTCACCAAATGGCAGCGTTATATCAATCCCGCCATATACCGAATATTTATTCTGTCCACCACGCCATGCTGGATTACCTAAAAATAATATATTCATCCCCATAGTGACATCTCCCATTCCTGTATTCGATTTTGTCGCTGGGAAATATTGGGTCATAAGCTGGTCCATAGGAGATTGGGTCGTATCATCTGCTATAGACCAGGAATGGGTCTGTTTAAATTTTTTCAGTTTGGGAATGGTTAGAATAAAAGTGGCCTTATCCGTAAACCCGTATTCAATTAAAAAAGTTTGAGATGTAATATTTCTTTTCCATTCTTGAGAGATAACATAGTCTAAATTTTCCACACGATATGCATAATCCTGCCAACCATTTCGACCATTATGTCCCTTCCAATTTCCTGTAGAATTTTCATTTTGAATGCTGATTCGCCACACATTTTGAGGTATGGTAAAATGTGTTTGGGAAACGGAAAAAGTATATTGTAATAAAAAAAGAGAAAGAAAGATTCGGATCATTATTTATTGATAGAGCAGAAAAGCTTGGCGGAACTCATTGAATTTCAATATATCCTTCAGCCAGAGTGGCGGCAAGTAATTTGCTGGTTTCCCCTGGGCCGCAAAAATACGTAATTGGCTGTGGCCAAACAACATATCAATTCGGTTCAATTCATCCCATCGGAACTCTCGAGGGTATAATTGATTAGCCAAAATAATTATGGCCGTGGCCGTGGCTAACGGATCAAATCGGTTTGGATCGGTAATAATAATATCCACGCCGTTGCAGACTTTATTCACGTGCATAGGAATTGTTTTATCTTCATCTTTTTTGCGTGGAATATATTCAACGACACGAAATTCAACACCGGGCAATTTCAATAAAATTAATTTTTCAGCTAAATGATATCCGGATAGCCACGGGGCGCCGGCACGCAGATAGGGCCGATCGGTACCGCTGCCGTCATTTAAATTTGTTCCTTCCAGTAATCCAAATCCCACATAGGCCAAATTGGTTCGAATGGTTTTTATTTTTGGTTGGGGGATTATCCATGGATGCCCAGATTTATCCAGCCAGTAGGATCGCTTCCAGTTCGCCATGGGAATTACGGTTAAATTGGCGCGCTTTAAATCTTTGATCCANCCCATTTCATTGGCCATAATCGCCAGTTCCCCCAGAGTCATTCCATGTCGGATTGGGACCAAATGGTATCCCTCGAATGATTGAAATTGAGGACGGACTACTGGCCCGTCTAATCGATCCCCTCTCAAAGGATTTGGACGATCTAACACCATCACTGGCATATTCCATTCACTGGCTACTTCTAATATTTTCGTCATGGTGGCCACATAGGTTGAATAGCGAACACCCGTATCCTGAATATCAATTAGAATTAAATCCAACCCGCGCATGGACCATTCCGGCGGTTTCACATTCCGTCCAAATACTTCAACAATCCGTGCGTTGTATATGGGATCATATTTCTGATTCCCCTGCATTTTAAATCGTTCATTTTGGTTTGCNAANAGACCATATTGGGGAAGGAAAATAATTTCCACATCAATCTTNGGATGTGCTTTTAATAGATCAAGGAGNTGTGTTCCCTGGCGATTCACCGCTGTTTGATTGGTAAATACGCCAATNGTTTTCCCNTAGAGTGGTTTGAAATCCATTTGTTCT
The DNA here is from genome assembly GCA_002715035.1 of Fidelibacterota bacterium. GTDB lineage: Bacteria > Fidelibacterota > Marinisomatia > Marinisomatales > TCS55 > TCS55. The sequence continues at coordinate 9,353 of PAXB01000010.1, read as the reverse complement.
AAAANATCCAGGCCNTAAAAGATAGAAGGATGAAATGATAAATCAGGAACAGGCATNACAACGCTATGATTAAATTGCTGTCCTGNAAGNAATGAAAGCCATAAAAAAGCTTTTATTANTTGTGGACTGATATGGTTTTCTCGGATCATTGCGTGGGAAATCTAATACGATTTATGTGAATTAATCTTGATAGATTCGTTGCGTTCTGCCACCAATTCCTGTAGCAATTACATAGGGAGTTGAATCAATGGTTTCGGCTATTTCTTCCATTCGAATACTTCCCCCNTCTCCATCGCCCATGATAAGCACTTCTTCTCCAACATTGGGTTCAACTCCTTTAAAATCAACCATAAACTGATCCATACAAATACGTCCGGCGATGTTATATTTATTTCCGTTAAACATAATATGCCCATTCTGGTACCATGGGCGGGGAATGCCATCAGCAAAACCACATTGAATGACGCCAATATTTGATTCAGATTTTGTGGTAAATACGCCGCCATAACTCACCTGAGTTCCCGCAGGTACATTCCGAACATTGACGATGGGGGCTCTAAATTCCATGACGGGATTAAGGGGAATATCCATAGGGACTTCCGGAGAAGGAAATGCACCGTAAAGCATCATCCCAACCCGAACCATGTTAAATATACTTTGATCTAAATTTATTGCAGCACCACTATTTGAAAAATGAATATATTTAAATGTAAACCCAATTTTATTTGCCGTTTCCAAAACCAATTTAAACTTCAATTCCTGTTCNCGGGCGAAAGATAAATCCCCTTCATCGGCGGTGGAATAATGTGAATAAATTCCTTCGCATGGAATTTCAGGATGGGCTATTAATTGGGTAATTATTTTTTCTGCATCATCAACATCAATCCCCAATCGTGTCATTCCTGTATCCACTTTTAGATGTACTTTTGGACAAACACCCTTTCCGTTGAAAAAATGAGTTAAGGTNGATATATCTAACTCATTACATAAATTTAAAGTTAACTGATGATCAACNGCTTCCTGAAGTCTGGAAGNATCTATTCGGCTAAAAANCAGCACATTTGACTCAACACCTGCCTGGCGAAGTTCAATTCCTTCATCCATAGTAAAAACGGCAAAAAACTCACATCCTTGTGTTTCCAACGCTTTGGCACGAGGCAACACCGCCGTGACCGTATCCGTTCGCCTTCACCACTGCCATGATTGGTTTATCATTAACCTGTTTTTTGATCAAATCAAGGTTCGATTTGAGTCGATCAAGATGAATGATTGCTTTTGGACCCACCATGATTAATACTCAAATTTTGTCAGAAGAATATTGATTGTTTAAACATATTTTTAATGCGTCAAAATCAGAAAATATTTCTGTACTGCAAGCCATAATCCATCCACTTAAATCTATCGTGGGAAGTTTGTTAATGAGATAAACCGGTTTACCACATTCATATGCGATGGTCACCTCCGCATGGGTTCCCGCACCTTTGAAAACACTTTCATCCCATAGGCAAATAAGATAATCCATTTTATTCCGTACAATATCAATATCTCTATCCACACATACCCGAATAAAATCTGAATATTTTTGGATATCGTTTATTTTCCATTCGCGATAAGATTCAGCACCATACTCTTTTACCAAATCCTCAGATTCTATCACTGGATTATAGACCGTATGTCCCAAGTTTTTACTCAACCATTGTGTCATTTCCTTCCGCCAGCCCGCACCCTCATCGTTGGCAAATTCCATGGCACCTGATAAATACGCTTTCATTGATTTAGTTTCCTTTTGAGTAAATAGCCATTCACCCATGTCCATCCAATGGCCACTATAATGGGAATGAATATTTGAAACCAATCAATTCGATTGAAAAAAATAATCTCTCTTAAACTGGATAAAAACATACTGAGGGGAAAGTTTGATAAAATGACACTAATGGTTTTGGGATAAAATTCAAATTCGACCAGAATGCCTGTGCCAAATAAAATAATGAGAAACATGGTTATCAAAATGGATAAATAGATGGAAATTCTGTCCGTTACCACCGAAAAAGTAATAATGATATTTCCAACGATAAAGGTGTATAAAAACGTAAAAATTAGAATAATAAAATAAGTGGAAATATCAAATGGTGAAGGGAGAAAAACGGTTAGAACGGCCATGGCAACAATGACATATAAAGTTGTTTCAACAATTGATGTAATGAGAAAACCCAAAATGAGCTGTGTCTTTGAATAGGGTGCCAACGTCATGGGTAAAAATGATTTCTTATGAATACGTAAATCAAATAAATCTCTGTAAATCATGGAAAATGTTGACATGGATGCAATAATTAAAATGATGCCAGGGAAAATCCACAATTCGTAAGGGATTTGATCCAAAGATCGTACCAATATATTTTTCATGACCATCGTGATGGATATATGCAGCAATAAAGGTAAAATGACCATAAATGAGAATGTCATCATTGGACGGTGACCCATGAGCCATAATCTTCTGAATAATAATGCCTTAATCAATGAATACCATCCCGGGCAAATTTAGCATCCATTAAATCCTGAAGGCCCAGTTTATTCACGCTGATATCCTTCATAACAGATGAGGCTGCTGCGTTTAATACGGCAAAAAATACATTTCTTTCACGACCATAAAAATGGATGCTATTTCCGATGCGAGATGGATTTTTTACCTTGGGTACATTCGATAATTTTTTGAATAAATCATCCGACAGTTCTTCAAATTCAATCTGGAATTGATGATAATCGAAGGTACTCCCTAATAGTTTATCCAAACTCCCATCCAATGTAATTTTTCCATCTTCCAATACTAAAATACGATCATGAGCTTCCTCTACCTCAGAGAGGGTTTGGCTCACATACAACATGGTTTTTTTGCCTTTTAATCGGAGCAGAAAATCCCATGTTTGTCTATAAGATTCAGCATCCATGAATGCCGTGGGTTCATCCATAATTAAAATATCAGGATCATGAATCAGGGCACGAAGAATCATTCCTTTTTTTATGATCCCCGGAGAAATATCCTGCACCAACCTTTTAAGATGGGGAATAATATGAAAATCTCGAGCTAATTGGATCATCCGCGTATTCAATGTTTCAATATCCACCCCATACATAAGTCCCATAAACCGAACGTTTTGTTCCAGCGTTAGCCAGGGATCAAGATCAATCTCATGAGGGACAAACCCTATGGATGAAATGACTGATAATCGGCGCTTCCTTAAATCCAATCCATTGATATAAACATTGCCAAACTCCTGATTCTCAACGCCGGAAATCACTTTTAACAGCATGGATTTTCCCGCTTCGTTGTCACCAATAATAGCCACCAGCGACCCCCGTTCTATTCCAAACGTTAAGCTGGCCAAAATGGTTTTATCCCCGATTAATTTTCCGACCTTTTTAAGTGTGATGCTCGCTTCCATTAATGGGCCTCAAACCAGGATTTGCCATGTCCGCAATCCACCACAATGGGAACGGATAATGGTAAAGCACTTTCCATTTCAGCAATAACCAAAGATTTTAATAGATCTAATTCTTCATCTGGAACTTCAAATACCAATTCATCATGAACCTGAAGCACCATTTTGGATTCCATAAGTTCAGATTCAATCTTTTTCTGAATGGCAACCATGGCTAATTTTATCATTTCTGCATTGGTCCCCTGAATGGGCATGTTGATTGCCATACGCTTGGCTGCCTCTCGATGGAGATGGTTGGTACTGTCGATGTCCCAAACCGGTCGCCGGCGGCCCAGCATGGTTTCTACATATTGGAATTCCCGGGCTTTTTCTACTGTGGATTCGATATAATTCTTAATACCGGAATATCTTTCAAAATATGCTTCAATAATGGCTTTGGCTTCTTTTTGAGGAATGCCCAATTCCTGGCTCATCCGGAATGGTCCCGCACCATACAGTAATCCAAAATTAACAATTTTTGCAGTCCGCCGCATTTCCGGGATAACATCTTCCATGGATATATTAAACACGTCCGCTGCTGTTCGTGTGTGGATATCTTCGCCTTTGTTAAATGCATCCACCAATGCTTCATCTTTTGAAAGGTGTGCCATTATCCGAAGCTCAATTTGAGAATAATCGGCTGAAAATATTTGCCAGCCATTATTTTCGGATCGAAATGCTTTCCGAATTTCTCTTCCTTCCTCAGTGCGAATGGGAATATTCTGGAAATTTGGATTACTGGAGGATAATCGGCCCGTGGATGCGATCGTTTGATTAAACGTAGAATGGATCCGTTTGGTCTCGGGATGGATTAATGCTGGCAAAGCATCCACATAGGTGTTTTTGAGTTTATTTAATTTTCGATATTCAAGAATAAGGCCTGGGATTGGGTTATCATTTTTTAATCTTTGGAGAATGTTTTCAGCTGTAGATCGTTTTTTTATTTCTGGCAATCCTTTTATATCAAATAAAATGTTTGCAAGCTGTTGCGTTGAATTCACATTGAATTCAGTCCCCGCCTCCTTTTGAATGTTAGCCACAAGACTGTCAATCTTCTTTCCCAATTCTTCAGACATGGATGCCAACATTTCACCGTCAACAAACATTCCCATAAATTCCATTTCCAGGAGTACTGGCAGCAATGGCAATTCAACATCGTAAAAGAATTGATCAATCCCTTTTTCTTTCATTTCTTTTTCGTAGATATAGGTAAGCTGAAGTGCAACATCCGCATCTTCTGCTGCATAAAATGTGCATTTATCTAATTCAACTTCTGCCATGGTAATTTGATTCCGTCCCTTGCCAATNANNTCNTCTATNGGNACCATNCGATAGTTCAACTTTTCCATACTGAGGTTATCNAACTTTAACGATCTGGATTCCGGTTTNANTAAATGNGCNGCCANNANGGTATCAAACTGNATNCCCTTCACNTCAATNCCATGTCGCTTTNAGANTCAATGCATCAAATTTTACATTCTGCCCNGTNTTTGGGATGGATGGATCTTCTAACATGGGTTTAATGATGGATAAAACAGAATNGAGTACATCATCAAAAAGCTCTGCTTCTTTTTCTTTATATTGAATGGGTATGTAAACGCCNGTATCCGCTTTTGTTGAAAATGAAAACCCAACGATGTCACATTGCATTGGATAAACAGAAGTGGTCTCTAAATCAAAGGACAACCATTTCCCTTTTTTCAATCCATTGATAAATGATCTTAATTNATCGAGCGTTAATAATGCTTTGTAATCCTTTTCCGGCCGATCCTCTTGGGTGGGTACTTCTCCATGNAATGCATTTAATTGAGTTTGCAATGCCTGAAATTCTAATTCGAGGAATAGAGAATCCATGGCATTCACATCAAACCCGTTGGTAACCATGGCTTCATAATCTTCATCGATGTCCATTTGGGTATCAATCGTGACCAATTCTTGGCTTAGGAGTGCTTTTTCACGGCAATTTTGAAGCCCCTCCCTTGCACGTTTATTTTTCACTTCATCCGCATGATCCAAAGCATTTTCCAGAGTGCCGTATTCATTCAATAATTTTACAGCTGTTTTTTCACCCACGCCCATCACGCCGGGAACATTATCGGATGCATCACCCATGAGTCCCAGCAAGTCTATTATTTTTTCTGGCGGTAGTCCCCATTTTTCAATGACACCTTCCCGATCATAAATTTTGGTATCCATTTGCCGGCCCGAAGGTGTATAGAGAAAAATATGGTCATTAATCAACTGCATAAAATCTTTATCACCGCTGACGATATATACATCAAACCCATTTTCATCTCCGCGCTTCGCCAACGTGCCGATGATGTCATCTGCTTCAAATCCTGGTCGTACCAAAGTTGGAATCCGCATTGCTTCCATTAATTTCCATAGATAGGGAAGTTGATCCTGCATTTCCTCCGGCATCTTTTCACGTGTTGCTTTGTATTCCGGATAGCGTTTATGACGAAATGTTTTTTCCGAAGAATCAAATGCGGCCATGAGATAATCCGGTTTTTCCTGACGTAATAATTTTAACACCTGATTGGTAAATCCAAATAAAGCAGATGTATGCATTCCCTTGCTGTTAATCAGTGGATTTCGAATCATGGCAAAATGGGCACGGTACAGCATGGCATAGCCATCTATAAGGAAAAGGCGTTTTCTATTAGATTTATTATCTGACATGAAGCGTTGAAGTTAATGGAATTTAGTGAATTGGAATATTGGAAAAGATTTGCCATTTTGAAAAATATCAAAGCCTGAAATAGGNCGTAAATTCTATTAACTTCTTATACAATCCATGGGAGGAATTTTGATTCAACAGCGTAAAATAGTCACGATTTGGTTTCTAAGTTTATTTTCAATTTTAATTGCTCAAAATCCAATCCGTGTGAATGGGGAACGCCTCAATGCACATATGGATGAATTATCAATTTATGGAAAAAATGATTTTGGCGGCATCAGTCGTGTTGCCTATAGCCTTGCAGATTTGAGTGGTCGCAAATATGTGATTCAATTAATGAAAAAGGCCGGTCTTGAAGTCAATATCGATCCGGGTGGAAATATCATTGCAACTTTAAAAGGGGGGAATAATTCCCTCCCTCCCATTGCCATTGGCTCTCATATCGATTCGGTTCCCGAGGGGGGAAATTATGATGGAAATGTGGGGTCCATCTCTGCCATTGAGGTGGCACAAACCATCCTTGAAAAAGGTGTATCCCTGAACCGATCCTTGATTATAATTATTTTTCAAAATGAAGAAGGAGGCTTATTCGGAAGTAAGGTCATGACTACCGGACTTACACCCAAAGATTTGGAACTGATCTCAAGCAGTGGATTATCCATTCGAGACGGCATCAACAAGATCGGCGGTAATGTAGACAATATCCAATCTGCCAAATTATCAAAGGGTGATTGGGCTGCTTATGTGGAACTCCACATTGAACAAGGCGGTATTCTGGATGATGAAAATATTGATATTGGAATTGTTCAGGGTATTGTGGGTATCAAGCAATGGGATGTAACTGTGACTGGGTTTTCTAACCATGCAGGAACCACCCCCATGGATAAAAGAAAGGATGCCTTATATGCCGCAGCCCAGTATGTACAGGTTGTTCATGAAATAGGCAAAAATACGCCGGGGCGACAAGTAGCGACCGTGGGTAAAATTCAATCCTACCCCGGTGCTCCTAATGTGGTGCCCGGTTTGGTGAAAACCAGTTTAGAAATTCGTGATCTGGATGGAAAGAAAATCAATTCCATTTTCCAGAAGATTAAAACAGCCTCTGCAAAGATAGCCCGCCAAACACAAACAACATTTAAATTTGAACCAACCATCTCAATTGTGCCTCAGCCAGCTGATCGTCGTATTAGCCGGTATATCAATATAGCAGTTGATGAACTTAAACTATCTAATAAATATTTACCAAGCGGTGCCGGACATGATGCTCAAGAAATGACTCAAATTTGTCCAATTGGGATGATATTTATTCCAAGTAAAAAAGGTATCAGCCACTCCCCAACTGAATATTCTTCTCCAGAAGATATTACCAATGGAGCAAACGTATTATTGAATACCGTTCTAATTATTGATAAACAATTATAAATAGGAATCCTTTATGACACTGAAAACAGAACGAACCCGGGTACGGCGCATCCCAGAACGAGGTCATTATGATAAAGAAATTATTTATCCGATTATTGACGAAGCGCTTTATTGCCATGTGGGCTTCAATCATAATGGTAGTCCCGTGGTCATTCCCACAATACATGCACGCACCAATGGTACATTATACATCCATGGATCCGCCGCCAGCCGTTTACTCAAATCCATACCCGGTGAAAATAATATTTGTGTCACCATCACTTTAGTCGACGGTATTGTTCTGGCTCGTTCTGCATTTCACCATTCATTGAATTATCGTTCAGTTGTTATATTCGGCAAAGGCGAAATCGTTGAGGACCCACAGGAAAAATGGAATGCACTAAAAGCGGTAAGTGACCATTTAGTTCCCAATCGATGGGATGATGTGCGAGAGCCGAATCAAAAAGAATTGGATGCCACAACGGTCATCTCAATTTCATTAGAAGAAGCATCGGCCAAAATAAGATCCGGCCCGCCCGGGGACGATGATGCAGACTATGCCCTCCCCATTTGGGCAGGTGTTCTGACCACCGAACTAAAAAAAGGGACACTTATACCCGATCCAGTTTTACCCGATAGTATTGGTATCCCGGATTATCTTAAAAAAGGATCACTATGAATCAATTGAAGCATATTTACATACTAATCCTCCTTTTTATTTTTTCCGTTGCCGGGTTACGTTCATCAGGAAGTGGTCCGGAAGCTCGGGCATCACGAATCATAGAAAAATTCATGAAAACCCATAAAATGCCCGGTCTATCCATAACCGTTGGAAAAGAGGGTGAAATTATTTGGAGCGAAGGGTTTGGCTTTGCAGATGTTGACAAAAATATTTCAGTAACACCCCAAACGCGTTTCCGAATTGGTAGCGTTTCAAAAACAGTCACCTCTGCTGCCATCGGGAGACTTATCGATCAGGATAAACTGGATCTCAATGCACCCATTCAACAATACGTGGCTTCCTTTCCAGAAAAACGATGGCCCATTACCACTCGACAGACCATGGGACATTTGGCCGGTATCCGACATTATCGGGGCAAAGAAATGCTCAGTAACACCTTTTATCCAAATATTGCCAGTGGCTTATCTATATTTGATCAGGATACATTACTCCATGAACCGGGGACAAAATTCCGCTACAGCAGTTATGGTTGGAATTTGGTGAGCGCTGTGGTGGAAGATGCTTCCGGGATTGATTTCCTGGCATATATGGAGGATACGGTATTTATAGCACTGGGAATGGAAACACTCATGGCAGAACATCGGGATTCAACGTTGACCTCACTCGCATCATTCTATTCAGTTAAAAATGGAGAAATCTCCATAGTACCATTTGTGGATAACAGTTATAAATGGGCCGGTGGTGGTTTTGTCGGGACTACAATTGATATGGTTAATTTCATTCATGGATTAAATCAGACAAATTTTTTAACTAAAAAAACATTGAATGAACTTCAGAAACCATTACGACTAAAAAATGGAAAATCAACAAAATATGGATTGGGATGGGTGACTCAAAATGATTTTTGGCGAAATAAAATTGTAGGACATAGTGGTGGCTCTACTGGTGGGCGAGCCATGTTGATTCACTACCCCGAAAAGGATGTGACTGTGGCGATTCTGGTCAATTCTGGTTCCGGTGGAAATTTGAATAAATTGGCAAAACGCATTGCCCAGCGGTTTATGAAATAATGACTATTGGTCAGCCAAAATTCTTTGAGTACCACACTAATATT
>PAXB01000009.1 GCA_002715035.1 Fidelibacterota bacterium | reverse complement strand
ATAATTATAATTGGTTCAATCAGAAGCGTCGTTCTTCTATTTTATCATCAAAATAATTAAGAATGATTCAACGAAATTTTAAGAGGGTAGATTTAAATAAATCACAGGAGAGTAATTCTAATGAATAGACATATCAAAATATCACTTCTATTTTCAATCATTCTGGGAATAGCAAGCGCTCAGTCATCCATCGAAGGTACAGTAACAGATATTAACGGCAATGCGCTGGTAGGTGCAAATGTTCTTATTGACGGCACTTCGGTTGGTTCAGCAGCAGATACAGATGGAACCTATCAAATCGACGTATCAAGTGGAACCATGGGAGGGAATACCGTAACCTTAACGGCCTCTTATATTGGGCATACAAGCCAGTCAGTAAGTGTTGATGTTCCTACAAGTGGTTCTGTTACTCAAAATTTCTCATTGGCTGTGGATGCAATCGGACTGAAAACGGTCAGCGTAACGGCGTTGGGTTTTGAAACGAATCGCGATAAGCAGGGGTCCACAAGTGTTTCTGTAACACCATCTGATATGACCCGTTCAGGTGAGGCTTTGATAATGAATTCTTTATCCTCTAAGGCATCAAATGTGATTGTTAATGCTGTAAGTGGCGACCCAGGCTCTGGTTCTTCCATTAGAATACGTGGCAATAATACAATTTCGGGTAGCAGTCAGCCGCTTGTTGTTGTTGATGGTATGCCAATAAATAACTCCCAAATTTATGGTAATTCTTCTCGGTTTGGCGGGGTGACACAACAGTCTAGAATGAATGACCTTAATGCCAATGATGTAAAATCAGTAGAAGTATTAAAAGGTGCATCTGCAGCCGCACTTTGGGGCTCAAGAGCCGCCAACGGTGTAATTGTGATTCAAACAAAAGATGGTGCCGCAGGTAATATGAAAATGAGCTATAAGCATACAACCTCCTATGACGAGATTCATGAGAAAATACCTATGCAAACTACCTATGGCCAAGGACGTAANGGNNNATGGACNACCCATGCTGAATCCTGGGGCGATAAAATTGNAGANCGTGCCGGTGGAGCAGATACATACAATAAAGATAAAGCTTACTTNGTNNCNGAAGATGGTTCNTTTACTCAGTACACNATCACGCAGAAAAATTCAAAAGATACCTTTGTNAACNNNAACTTTAACCAGATCTTTGGAACAGGGAAACTTAATCAGGATGATTTCCAAGTTTCTGGTGGCGATCAATCGAAGACGTATCTATTTAGCTATAGCCGATTACGTCAGGACGGTATGATTCGCAATTCTTTTTACGATCGAGATAATGTAAGATTAAATACAAGGTTTAAACTCTCGAATAAAATAACGATGTCGTCTAAAGTGGGATATACCTACAGTGAATCTAATCGTATTCAGAGGGGTTCTAATGTTGCAGGTTTGATGTTAGGTCTTTTAAGAAATGCTCCTGATTTTGATATGACTCATTACAAAGGTACATACGTAAGTGGTGGCACTGAATATACGAATCGCCATCGGGCTTACCGTCGTTACCTTGGAGGTTCAAGCACAAATCCAATTTATAGCAATCCCCTTTGGACTGTTAATGAGCATAAAAATTTAACGCGGGTTAATCGCTTGATGATGTCAAACGAAATGAATATAACGCCATTCCCTGGCACTGAAGTGGTTCTTCGTGGCGGTCTTGACCAATTTACCGATAACCGAGAAAGCTTTTATCCCATTGGGAGTGCTGGTTCCGGTATAAACTCCGGGGCATTCGATATGGCTCGAATTACAAACCGTGAAACGAATTACGACGTAATTGCACGCCAGAATGTGGAACTAAGTTCAAATATTTCTATGGTCGCTACGGCTGGTTGGAACTTAAATGATCGCAAATATAGTAGATCATCATCATGGATTGATGGGTTTTTGGTGAATACTGATAAACATACAACCAGTGTTAATACGGCTGCAGAAGCCTCTTCAGTGTCTAATGGTAGATTGTTTCTTCGTTCAACCCGNGCTTATGGGGTCCTTTCGCTTGATGCATTGGATCAAATTTTTGTTAATGTATCAATGGCGAGTGAAACCCATTCGACAATCAGTAAAGCTTACATGTACCCTGCAGTAGATGTGGCTTATCAAATGACAGATTTACTCAACGGTATGGCATCATTTATCAGTTTTGCAAAATTACGTGTAGCGTATGGCCAGGTGGGTGTGAGACCCGGAGCACATCGTTTTGAAACCTTAGCAGAGAGTGGATTTGGTTATAGCTCTTATAGCGATCCAGTATCTGTCGGTCAGTGGGGCGGTGGCTATCGCGTGGATGATGATAAGGGTAACCCAGAATTAAAGCCTGAAGTAAAAACTGAAACTGAGTTCGGTGTTGATTTTCGGTTTATGGATGACAAACTGTCACTTAGTTTGACCAGNTATCAAAATGAAATTACTGATATGTTGATTAGCAATGCACTTACGCCAACATCTGGCTATGATACGCAATATTCGAATTCGGCTTCAATGGAGAATAANGGCCTTGAAATNGATGGTTCATGGAGCGTGATGAATNAGGCAACCACGGGCCTTGACTTATCNTTCAATTGGGCTACAAATAAAAATAAGGTTCTTAGCTTGTCTGGTACGGATGTGTTGAATCTTGGTTCAGGTTCAGTGAACTCCGTTGCGAGAGTAGGCTACCCCATTGGTTCTCTCTGGGGAATCGGGTCACAAACGGTAGATGGCACAGTGAATGGTAAATTTATTTTAGATGATAATGGATTTCCTCAAATTACACCAACTAAAATGATTTTGGGTGACCCCAATCCNGATTGGCGNGGTACTTTAGGTNTGACGGCTCGTTTGAGTAATTTCACGGTTAATATGCTCTTTGAACATTCAGAAGGTGGTGAATACTCACCGCGTACGTTATGGGTTCTTAGACGATTTGGTACGACTCAGGATACAGAGAATGAAGTTACGCTTACAAAAGACCTTAAAAATGTTGATGGCAAAGTGATTCCATCAGGTACCACAGTCAGAGGATTTATCAAAGACTTTGGCGGAGGCGACGTGCTTCTTGATGAAGCATGGTTTCGCCATGGTATTGGCGGTGGATTCGGAGATAACCAGGCGTATAACTTTTCAATTAAAGATGCGACCTTTTCACGGATAAGAGAGTTATCCCTTTCTTATCTTATGAAATCAGATGCAATAACGGATATGACGGGTTTAAATAGCCTTACATTTACGGCTACCGGTCGTAATCTATTCGCTTGGTACAAGGATCTGGTGGGTGTTGACCCTGGTGTGAATGTTGGTGGTATCCAAACGGGTTCCGGATTAGAATACTTTTCTAANCCTGTTACCAAGTCATTTTTATTCTCAGTTTCGGCTAATTTCTAAGCGGAGGATATCATAATGAAAACAACAATTAAAGGTTTAAAAACAATGAANAAAATATTAATTCCCCTAACCGCAATTGCGCTTTTAACAACAGGTTGTGATGTAGATAAAACGATTAATGATAATCCAAATGACATTACCCTTGCTGATGTTGATCCAAAACTATTTCTCAATGGTGCACAGCTTGCTAACGCAATTGTACAAGTATCTCACATAAATCGAATATGCGGGATGTACTCTGGGCAGTTGATTGGGTATACATCGTTGTATTCCAATATTTATGGGTATGCGCTCTCAACGGTTGAAACAAATGGAGAATGGAATAGTGCCTATATTGGTGTAATAACAAACGCAAGGCATATTCAGACTNCTGCGCCTAATGATAAACTATTGGTAGGAATATCAAAAGTGTTAGAAGCCAATGCGATTGGAACTCTGGCATTATTGACGGGCGATGTGCCATATTCAGAAATTGGTNATAGTGANATATCGGACCCGAAATTTGATGNTCAAATAGAAGTATTGGCTTCAATGTCGACTTTGCTTGATGGTGCAATCTCTGATTTGAATGGTGCAAGTAGTCGCAAAGAATCCTTCGATATATATTTTAATGGAGATAAAGATAAGTGGATCGCGGCCGCCTACACACTAAAAGCTCGGTATGCTCTGGCAAATAAAGATTATGCAGGCGCTTTAGCTGCTGCAGGCAATGGAATATCTTCATCATCTGGTGATATGTTGTATATACCACGTGGTGATGCTGCCATAAATGCAGGTGATAAAAACCTTTTCTATACCATTATAGCCGGGTCACGAGCAGGTGATCTTGGAAATGATGGAAGTTTTCTATTGGACATACTAGATTCTTCAAATGCTAAATATCGTGGCAATGCTAAAACCAATGAAACGGCAAGGCATGGTTACTATACAATAGATGAATCTTCTGCCTCAGGTAATACGGGTGTGATTGAACAGTTTGAGCCACAACCCATTGCTACCTATAGCGAAAATCAATTAATCAAGGCTGAAGCATCCGCAAGATCTGGTTTTGCTTCAGGATTAAGTGCCTTGAATAGTTATCGAGCATGGTTATCAGGTGGGGGGCGCCTCAATGCCACTTTTGATGATGCAGACAATTATATGTATGGTGCATATGTTGAAGCTGATTTTACAAGTGGTGGCATGGAAAATGCTGATGGCGTCTCAAAGGACAAAGCATTACTTCGTGAAATCATTGAAGAACGGTACGTGTCCGGTTTCGGCTCATATATGCCGTTTAATGATCATCGCCGTCTTCGTGGCGCAGGTGAATCAGATTTAGTTCCTCCGTTTCCTTTGAACACGGTGGGAGCCACTCAGCACGTTGAGCGTATGCAATGGTCTCAAGGTGAAATATCATCGAATACGAATGCACCTACCGATCCAGGATTGTATGCCAAGACAGCCGTAAATAAATAGCGACCTCTGCTCTCCAATAGTTGTAGATCGTTAAAAGAAAAAAGCCTTCATTTATTTGGAGGCTTTTTGCTTTATATAACAATAGAATAACAAAGGCCTACTATGAAAAAATATATAATTCACTTCGTTCTTGTCGTTGGTTTAACAAGCCAATCAATTACGACTGATCAACTGAGTCAATTGGCGTTCCGCAATATTGGACCCTCCGTTGCCGGCGGTCGTATTCACGATGTAGAAGTGGTTCCAGAAAACCCTGAAATAATGTTTATCGCCTCCGCTTCCGGGGGAATTTGGAAGTCAAGTAGCAAAGGAACAATGTGGAAGCCTGTTTTTGATGATCAAAAGGTATCCACATTTGGTGATCTAGCAATATCACAATCCAATACAAATATCATTTATGCAGGTACAGGTGAACAGCAAAATCGTCAAAGTACTTCATGGGGAAATGGTATCTATAAATCAACCGATCAAGGGGAGACGTGGACTTCAATTGGGTTAGAAAATACCTATCACATTGCCCGTGTTATTATCCATCCTAAAAATCCTAATATTGTATTCGTGGCTGCTTTAGGAAACCTCTGGAAATCCTCTGAACAACGAGGAGTGTATAAAACGACAAACGGAGGACAGTCATGGAAAAAAATACTTTATATTGATGATGAAACAGGTGTGGTTGATTTGACAATGGATAAAAATGACCCCAATACGGTCTATGCAGCGACTTATCAACGGATGCGGAAAGCATGGGGATTTAATGGCGGAGGGTCTGGCAGCGGCATCTATAAAACCACTGATGGCGGTAAATCATGGAATGAATTAACCGACGGCTTACCTCCTGGAGATAAAGGAAGGATTGGGCTGGCAGCTTCACGAACAAGATCAAATATAATTTATGCTACAATTGAGCATGCTGATTCCAGTGGGTTTTATCGAAGCGGCAACGGTGGGCGTAGCTGGGAAAGAATGAATAAGTTGAATCCACGCCCAATGTACTATAGTCATATCTTTGTTGACCCCAATAATGACGATATTGTTTATATGCTGGCCACTGAATTTTATCGCACGGAAGATAAAGGTAAAACTTTCTATCAAATGCCAACACGTCCAACCTATGATGTGGGTGTGCATAGTGATCATCATACATTATGGATAGACTCAAATAACTCTAAACATTTTTATTTAGCGGGTGATGCAGGTTTACATGAGNCTTGGGATTATGGTAAATCGTATAATCGACTAAATAATATTCCAATTGGTCAATTTTACGGAATTGGTGTTGATATGGATATTCCCTATAATATTTACGGTGGCATGCAGGACAATCATTCTTGGGTGGGACCCAGCGCCACGAGACATTGGTTGGGAATATTATCAGATGATTGGAGACAAATAGGCTTTGGGGATGGTATGTATCAGCAACCTGCTCCAAATTCGAGTATTTTGTACAATGCGACTCAAAATGGGAATATTGTCCGCGTTGATAGAAAAACGGGCAACATACAAGGAATAAAGCCTTTCTCTNACGATCCTAAAGATAAGAATCGATACGATTGGGTCACGCCTATAATGATTTCAAAGCAAAGTCCCAATAGAGTTTATCTTGGAGGAAATCGTTTATTTATTAGCAATAATGGCGGAGTGTCTTGGGATCGAACAAAAGATTTGACAAAAGCAATTAACAGAGACTCATTGAAAATTATGGATGTACTTGGAGTAGATACTAAAATTTCACGCAATGATGGAACCTCATCATATGGAGAAATTATTTCAATGGATGAATCGCCACTTTGGTACAAGATTTTATGGGTAGGAACTGATGATGGAAATGTTCAAGTATCTAGAGATGGTGGAAAAATTTGGAATGAGGTCAGCCAAAATATTTATGGTCTGCCTAGTGATTCATATGTGAGTAGAGTAATATCTTCAAAAAAAGGGAGAGGTACAGCTTACGTAACTTTTGATCGTCATAGAGAAGGTGATTGGTCTCCCTATGTTTTTCGAACAGATGACTATGGACAAACATGGCAAGACCTATCTGACGACTTACCTTCAGGCTCTATTAATGTTATCTTAGAACACCCAGATAATGCTAATGTCTTGTTCTTAGGGACTGAGCATGCGGTATTTATATCAATGAATAGTGGTAATGATTGGGTGGAGTTCAATTCAAATCTTCCAACAACTCTTTATGATGATATGGTCATTCATCCAAGAGAGAAAGATCTAGTGTTGGGTACACATGGAAGAAGTTTTTGGGTATTAGATGATACAGCACCATTGGCTGAATGGTCTGAATCTTTAGATAGTCCTGTTCATATTTATTCTATTCGTCCAACAACATTGTTTCATTATTGGAAAGATACATCCTATCGCGGCCAAGAGGAGTGGACTGGCCCTAATCCTGACTATGGTGCAATTATTAATTTTATTGTCAATTCTAATGAAGGCCAAGCATTCATTGAAATTAAAAGAAGAAATAAAACAATCAGATCATACCAATTATCGGTTTCTCCTGGTGTGATTAATCGCTTTGTTTGGGATTTAAAACATCCACCGCCACCGTTTATCGAAAATAATAAAGAGACACCAGGTTTAATAAAGCCAGACAAGTCTGAATTATTACCAATCCCACCTCATAGTTTAGATGCAAAAGGACCTCACGTTAGTCCTGGAGTTTATACTGTTACAGTATCAGTTGGTAATAAATCGCATTCACAAACAGTGAGAGTCAATGGTGACCCTAAGCTCAACTTAAGGACCGGTGATTATCGTCAAAGAGAAACATTTCTACTTGAATTGCATGCCCTTCACAAACAAGCCTTTACACTGAATGAGAAGCTAAAAGAAATGGTAAAGCAATCAAGTAAAAGAATGAAAGATGATGATAAAAAGTTAATAGCTATTAANGGTCAGCAGAAAAAAGTAAATAGCATACGTTCTGGCTTAATGCGTCTATCTAGAGAACTTCAAGGAGGCGGCGTAAGACAGGGATCATTTTTTCCACCGACTGACACACATAAAGATAAATTTTCTGAATTATTAAAGAGCTGGGAAGAAATAAAAGGCAGTAAGTATGATCAGGAAATGAATGGTGAATTAATCATAGAGGATTTAATAGTTGGCGATGGTGCCGAAGCTGAAAATAATAGTGTTATTACCGTTAATTACACAGGATGGTTGAGAGATGGCACAAAATTTGATTCTTCATTAAACCCAGGACGAGAACCTTTTCGTTTTACTCTTGGTGCAGGCCAAGTTATCAAGGGTTGGGATGAAGGAGTGGCAGGAATGAAAGTAGGCGGTAAAAGAAAATTAACAATACCACCAATAATGGGGTATGGTAATCGAGACATGCACGTAATTCCAGCAAACGCTACTCTAGTTTTTGAAGTTGAATTATTAGTTGTAGAATAAATAAAGTTAGAGAACTATAAGATGAGTCAAATGGCACTTCCCAAAAAACTCATAGTAATTTTACTGTGGGGTATATTTAGTTATCTCTTAAGCCAGTTAATATTAGACGTCGAAATAACCCAGAAAGGCTTTTTCATACTCTTAATCTGTGCTGGATTGTGGATGACAGAAATTATTCCTTTACCTGCAACAGCATTACTTGTCCCTCTTCTTGCATATTTTACTCAAATTCTTGGTCCGAAAGCAGCACTATCCCCCTTTTCAAATTCAATCGTGTATTTATTTATGGGTGGATTCACCTTAGCTGCTTTATTAAATAAATATAAAATTGATATTTGGTTAGCAAAAAAAGTAACCACCGCATCNGGTGGACATCTTTGGTGGTCGGTAATTGGATTTTTTGGAGTCACCAGCTTTTTATCCATGTGGATGAGCAATACATCNACCACGGCCATGATGTTACCCATTGCCATTGCGTTGGTGGGGAAAGAATATCCCAGAATGCGGGCCTATGTCGTTTTAGGTACAGCGTATGCCGCAAATATTGGAGGATTGGCCACTGCGGTGGGGTCNCCNCCCAATGGGATTGCTGTTTCTGCATTGGATATCGATTTTTTTACCTGGTTTAAAGTGGGTTTNCCATCAGCCATTATGATGTTTCCCCTTGTCATATTAGCTATGTGGGTTGTCATTCGACCTGAAAAGAATGCAATGGTTAACCAACCGGGAGGAAATAATAATTTNTCTATGGAATGGAATGCCCATGCNAAGGGAAGTGTNGCGTTATTTATTTTTACTGTTTTCTGTTGGATNTTCTCCAGTCAAATCGGGCATTTTCTCGGGTTAAAACAATTTGACCGAATGATTGCGATATTCATTACAGCCCTTGCACCCATTCTGGGTTTAATCTCTTGGAAAGATTTGGAGAAGAAAATTGAATGGGGCATCCTCATCTTATTTGGTGGGGGGCTATGTCTTTCAGTCATTTTGAGCGAAACGGGTACCTCGAAATGGCTTGCGACTCAGATGATTCAAACCATTGCCGGGTCTCCCGATTGGGTTGTCATCATAGCAAGTATTACATTAATGATATTTTTAACTGAACTGGCATCGAATACAGGATCCGCCGCTATTTTAATCCCTGTCATGATGGCATTGTCAAACCAATTTAACCCAGCGATTACTTACGCATTGGTTTTCGGGGTTGGGGTTGCAGCCACATGTGCCTTTATGCTACCCGTGGCAACGCCACCAAACGCACTGGCATATGGTACAGGAATTATCAATCAGCAACAAATGTTAAGGGCGGGACTTATTCTTAATATTTTTGGCATTATCGTCGTTTTTACTGCAGTCAGTCTT
This sequence comes from Fidelibacterota bacterium, assembly GCA_002715035.1. Classification (GTDB taxonomy): domain Bacteria; phylum Fidelibacterota; class Marinisomatia; order Marinisomatales; family TCS55; genus TCS55. Next base: position 3,086 of record PAXB01000009.1, on the reverse strand, counting down.
TTCGCATAAACGCCATGATTTATCTAAAAATGATACCATTTAAATCGATAATTACCTTAGGGGTCTTATGGCTGTCCGTACTGATTGGATGTGATGAGCCGAAAGATGAACCGGAAAAAATTGATCCTCCACCTGTTGACACTGTAAAACAGGATACTTTTCCATCCCTCGGGTACGACGGACCTTATTATCCCGATTCCGTTTATTATGGCAGGGAGAAATATGTTGAATACCACGCGGGGGATTTACCTATAATTCTATCAGCGCCCCACGGCGGCCGGCTTACACCTGATGAAATCCCTGACCGGACTTATGGCACAACCGTAACAGATGATAATACATACGAATTAACCAAGACCGTTATGGATACAATGGTCGCAAGGTTTGGCGGTCGGCCTCATGTGATCCTCTGTCGATTGAAACGGACAAAATTGGATGCAAACCGCGACAGTGTAGAAGCGGCTCAAGATGATAAATATGCCCTACGGGCCTGGCAGGAGTATCATCATTATATTGGTATTGCAAAAAAGAAGATTGAGACGGATTATGGGAGTGGTCTATTCTTTGATATGCACGGCCATGGAAAGAATCCCGATGGTTTCTATGATCTTAGAAATTGGTTGGGATATTTACTATCTGGAAGTGAATTAGATTTATCAGATGCGGTTTTGAATACCAATAGTTTTAAGAATGAATCCAGCATCCGTGCCCTCGTGGATTCATCGTCTTCTTCATTTATTGAGGTACTCAGAGGGGCCAACAGCTTCGGTGCAATATTAGATAGTATAGGGTTTAAAAGTGTCCCAAGTGTGAATGATCCCGGACCTAATGGTATGCGCTATTTTTCTGGTGGATATAATACGGTCCGCCACGGATCGAAGNACGGAGGAATGATCAGTGCAATTCAAGTGGAGGCCCCTAAACCAGGGATACGGGAGAATCAAACTACATGGTCAAAATTTTCATCAGCGTTTGTGTCAACAATATCTATATATTACACAAAACACTTAAAGCGTAACTTGATTAATTAATTTTTCAATGTATCATAAAATAATTTAGCCGCGGCAGGTGCCATTCCAAAGTTAGAGTGGCCCACNTCCGGTACTGTAACTTTAGTCCATTTAAATTCTGTCCCCAGGGAATCCGCCATCGATTTGGCCTTGGTGTAAAAAGAATTCCCCCTTTCAAAACGGTGTTTCCCCTGGCGCATAGCTTCTTCGGTTTTTCTGAGTGAAGAAGCATTGGGATCTGTATCGTTTTCTCCCAGGAGAATTACTAAATCCAGTTTGAATTTTCCTTTAATGTTTTCTTCCGTCATCGGTGAGTTTTGAAAACCATATGGAAATGGTTCTTTAAAATCAGTCATGGTGTACCATCCTGCATTGGCAGAGATAAATATTTTTGCATGCGTTGGATGGGTGAATAAAGCGAATCGGTGGACAAATTGAGATCCAGCGGAATGACCATATATCCCATAGGTTTCAACAGTAGAGACCTCATTCTCTATTAAATATTCAAATATGGGCTCAATAAAGGAGAATGTCCATTGGGTAGAATCTAATAATGTNCTCGCNTCATACATCCCGCCCAAGTTATANCCNGCAGANCCAGGNTATCGATTTACATCAATTTCTGGACATACAATAAGNAAATTATNTTTTCGTGCNGGCTCAACCCAATCGATACAATAATCGTAAGCATTTCGACNGGCGCCATGCATTATAAACACAATTGGAATATTNTTGATCGTAGAGTCAGNGAGGTATGTATGGACAGTTAAGGGTGCGTTTGATAATGTCGGNTAATTGTCGAATTCAAATTTACTTATTCCCTGAGGNACCAGGGGCGTCGNTNTTACAATTTNCTCTTCAGGCTNCNTCAGCGACTCTGTGCATGAAATCATTATAGTTAAGCAACATAACGGTATTAATCTTAAAAAAGAAATAAAGTGTAAAATATTTATCATTTTGTTAATTTATCACTAAATTATTGTAGCAAAATTTAGAAGACGTTGCCAAATTATAAAATCAAATTACCGAATAAATAATTATATGAATAACACAGAAAAAAGAATTGTCATTTTATGCCACCGCGCATTTAACTATATATTGAATAAAACAGGGAATATGCTTATTCGCTATCGTCCTGAAGATGTTGTGGCCGTTATTGATAAAAGTAAGGCTGGCAAAACTGCTGAATCTGAATTGGGTTATGGTGGCGATATACCCGTATTGGAAAATTTTGCATCATGTAATGGTGTCAATCCTGATACACTTGTAATAGGGAATGCCTCACAAGGTGGATTTATTAGTGATGAATATCGAAACGAAGTCAAAAATGCCATTATGTCTGGGTGTAACATTATTAGTGGTATGCATCAATTTCTTCAAGATGACCCTGAATTGGCTAATTTGGCGAAAGAATACAATGTAACCTTAACTGATTTGAGACGGCCACCAAAACCGCCGAATTTCCCAAAGGGGTCATGGCAGAATCGAACCATTCCTGTGTTGCTCGTAGTAGGTACCGATTGTGATTCAGGCAAAATGACGACAGGCTGGGAAATTACGCAACGGTTAAAAGAGCGTGGACGAAAAGTCCAATTTATTGGAACAGGCCAAACTGGAATATTGCTCAGTGGTTCCGGCGTACCCATTGATGCAGTTACGGCTGATTTTATGGCCGGGGAAATAGAGCATGTTATTGATCAATGTCCAGATGATACTGAATTGGTGATTGTGGAGGGGCAGGGTTCTCTTACCAATCAATATTATGCGGGAGTAACCTTAGGATTGCTTCATGGCGCTATGCCGAACTATATGATTATGACCCACGATCCGGGTCGACCGGAAGATGTTACTAATTTGCCTATTTCTTCAATGAAGCAGGTCATGGAACTTCATGTGGATTTAATGAAGAATTTTAGAGATTCAAAATTCTTGGGTATTAATCTACTGACATTGAAATTATCTGATGAAGAAGCGACGTCCGAGATTGAGAAAACAGAAAAAGAATATGGGATTGCCACAACAGATTTAATTAGATTTGGGGATATGAATTTTATGGATGCAATTGAAAAGGAGTTG
>PAXB01000008.1 GCA_002715035.1 Fidelibacterota bacterium | reverse complement strand
CGGTTCTGCGCTGGCTCTTTTTCTTGCCTGGTTGCAGAATCATTATAAACTAATTACCGTACCTGAAGATGTGTATTTTATGGATTTTATTCCCGTGGATGTGAATTTGGCTCATGTGGGCATTGTGACAATAGTTTCTGTTATTTTCTCCGTGATTGCCGCAATATGGCCTACCATCCGCGCTGGGAAAATTCAACCGGCAAAGGCATTGAATTACGAATGAGGTTCTCACAATCTATTGCCCGGCGTTTTATGCTTGGTGGAAAAGGGGCTGGCCCCAGTCGTCTGACAGGGTGGATCGCTATTATCGGCTTGGCCGTGGGTTGTATGGCCATGATTCTTTCTGTATCGATTCTCAATGGGTTTGAATCACGTGTCGTGAGTCGGATTATTGGTTTTGAAGGTGATATTCGTGTAAGTAGATTAACCGATTGGGATGGCAGCATCCAGGAAATTCAATCAATTGATGGGGTAAAATCGGTCATGTCGTTTCAAGAAAGAAAAGGATTGATTCTCGGGCGAGAAGATTCCCAACGAATGGTTTTACTCAAGGCCGTGGATTCTGAAATGATATCCTCATTCTACGAATTAAATATGCTGAAAGGAGATAAGAGTTCAGACTTACCCCAGGTATTTTTAGGTGAAATGACTGCGCGTCGTCTCAATCTTAATTTGGGAGATGGACTCAGGATTATGAGTCCTATAGACCATGGATCCAGTTGGGGAATTCCGCGGCAGATTCAATGTGTTGTGGGTGGAATCTTTAATATTCAAGTGCTTGATTTAGATGATAAAATTGCATTTATACCAACAAATGTTGGCCAAAAATTGTTTATTCGAAAAGAGGGTCCTGATGGTGTGGATATTCGTTTAACTGAAAATGCCGACATTGATAGGGTAAAGGCAACCATCCAAAAAAGATTTACGAATGCCCATGTTGATACTTGGGGAGATCTCCACAGTGAATTATTCGGCGCTATGAAATTTGAGCGAATAGGGTCCTTGGCGGTGCTGAGTTTGATTATTTTGGTCGCCTGTTTTAACCTTGTAACCACATTGGTATTAGTTACGGCACAAAAAGTAAGAGAATATGGAATTCTTCAAGTCATGGGATCCACTCGAGGATTGATAAAGTCTATCGTTATGTATCAAGGTGGTATGATTGGTGGTGTAGGGATCGCTGCGGGCTTAGGGTTTGGACTCTCACTCATTCTAATTCAAAATATTTTTGGTATTATTACACTTCCCGAGGATATCTATTTTACACCAAATTTGCCTATGGTTATTTTTATTAATGATGTCATAACTATCTTGTCTATTTCACTGGGAATGGTCATTTTATCTTCCTTCATTGCAGCGAAACGGGCTCTGATGATTTCACCCTTAGAAGCCATATATTTAGAGAAATGATTTTAGAAGCAAAAAATTTATCAAGATCCTATCGAAACGGATCCAAAAAACTATCCGTATTTAAAGATATATTTATGGATATTGAACCAGGTGATCTCGTGACCATTATGGGACCCAGTGGTGCAGGTAAATCCACCTTACTCAATATATTGGGTACATTGGATAAACCGGATACAGGAACACTTAAGTTAGATGGTAAATCTGTAGAATCTTTGTCAAATAATGCATTAGCACAACTACGTAATTCGGTTCTTGGCTTTATTTTTCAGTTTCACCATTTACTACCGGAATTTACTGCATATGAGAATGTACTCATTCCAAATCAAATCTCAGGAAATGAGGGAGATCATTCTAAAGCGAATGAATTATTAGATTATATTGGCCTCATTGATCGGAAGGATCATTTTCCATCCCAATTGTCCGGAGGGGAACGCCTGCGTGTGGCGGTGGTGCGGTCCCTAATGAATGAGCCAAAACTAGTGTTGGCCGATGAACCCACAGGAAACCTAGATTTGGGGAATGCCAATCGCCTGATAGATTTGTTCAAAAAAATCAATACTGATTTTAATCAGGCATTTGTCATTACCACCCATAATCCCGAGGTGGCATCCATTGGAAAAAAGAAATATTATCTGGGGAATGGTTCACTCTCTCCCACAGATAAGTTTTGATACTGAATAAAGCCTGTTTAATTTCAAGGTAGCATGAAAGAAAATTTTTCCAAACGCGTGCAGAACATAATGAAATATGCCAAGGAGGAAGCTATTCGCCTTGGACATAGTTATGTGGGTTCTGAGCATTTATTATTGGGTCTTTTGCGTGAAGATTCTGGACTTGGCTCTAAAATTTTTGATATTTATGACTGTGACGTTGAAGATATCCGTGCGATGGTGGAGGATATGATAAAAACATCTGGCGGTACCATGACATTGGGACATTTACCTTTGACTCGCCGAGCGGAGCGCATCCTTCGGAATGCTTTTAATGAAGCATCTGCAATAGGAGTCACGATTGCTGATGACGAGCATCTTCTTTTAGCCATGCTTAAGGAGACAGAAGGAATCGCTTACGAAGTACTCAATGCTCATAACTTGAATTATGACAGTGTTGTGGATTTGATTCAGGATGATAGTCGGGCAGGAAAGCCTGTGCAGTCAAAGCCTAAACGGAAAGAAAAATCACCTAAATCAAAAACACCTGCACTGGATCATTTTTCTCGGGATATTACCAAAATGGCCCGACAAGGAAAGCTTGATCCGGTGATTGGTCGACAGAATGAAATTGAACGGGTGGCCCAAATATTGTCACGTCGAAAAAAGAATAACCCCGTCCTGATTGGTGAACCTGGTGTGGGTAAAACAGCTATTATTGAGGGACTTGCACAAAAAATTATCACAAAAGATGTTCCACGTCTTTTGCACAATAAACGAATTTTATCTCTCGATTTAGCCGGACTTGTTGCTGGAACAAAATATCGCGGTCAATTTGAAGAGCGAATGAAAACAATTATGGTGGAGTTAGAAAAAACCGATAACCTTATTCTGTTTATTGATGAACTTCATACCCTAGTTGGCGCGGGTGGTGCATCCGGGTCTTTGGATGCTTCTAATATGTTTAAACCGGCACTGGCTCGTGGAGATATTCATTGTATTGGGGCCACAACGCTAGATGAATATCGGAAATATGTAGAAAAAGACGGCGCTTTGGATCGTCGATTCCAAAAAGTGAACGTAGCACCGCCGTCAACAGCGGAGTCTATTGCTATCCTGAAAGGACTTCAATCCAGTTATGAAAAACATCATAATGTTATTTACGATGATGAGGCGATTGAAGCCTGTGTTCAATTATCCGATCGTTACATAACCGATAAATATTTACCGGATAAAGCCATTGATATCCTGGATGAAGCGGGCTCTCGTTCTCATATGCTGAACATGAAAGTACCTCAAGAAGTGATAGACCTTGAACTTGAAATTGAAAAGGTACGGTCGAAAAAAGATTCGGTTGTGATGGCACAAAAATTTGAAGATGCAGCCAATCTTCGAGATACGGAACAAAAACTGGTGNATAAACTGAAGAATCTCCAGAATGATTGGCAAATAAATGAGGCATCTAATCCCATTAGGGTTACAGAAGANAATATTGCAGATGTGGTATCGATGGTGACNCGAATACCGGTACGAAAAGTCGCCNAGTCTGAAGGTCTTAAACTCCTAAAGATGAATGATGAAATATCCGAAGGGATTGTTGGACAAGATCGGGCTATTAATAGTATCAGTCGCGCAATACAACGATCTCGCGCAGGTCTAAAAAGTCCGAATCGACCAATTGGCGTATTCCTGTTTTTGGGCCCCACTGGNGTTGGAAAAACTGAAACAGCTAAGGTATTAGCTCATTATTTATTTAGTCACGGAGAAGCACTCATTAAACTAGATATGAGTGAATATGGTGAACGGTTTTCTGTATCAAGACTTATTGGTGCGCCNCCGGGATATGTTGGATATGAAGAAGGAGGTGAACTCACGGAAAAAGTCCGACGNAATCCATATTCAGTTATTTTATTTGATGAAATTGAAAAAGCACATCCGGATGTGTTTAATGTGCTATTGCAATTATTTGATGAAGGGGTGTTGACCGACGGATTAGGGCGAAAAGTAGATTTCCGGAATACCATAATAATTCTGACTTCCAATATTGGAACCAAAGAAATTCAGGGGAGCGGATCATTTGGCTTTTCGGAAGATAGTGAAGAAGCGAACTATGAAGATATGCGGGATCGCATTTTAGANCAGGTGAGGGGCACATTTAATCCAGAATTTTTAAATCGGCTNGATGAAACAATAGTTTACCATCCATTATCAAAAGAAAACGTTTTAAAAATTATTGATCTACAATTGTTGGATCTTCACGAAAATTTGGATAAAATTGGATTTACTTTATCTGTAACTAAAAAAGCAAAATCACTTATTGTTGAAAAAGGATTTAGCGCAGAATATGGTGTTAGATTTTTACGCAGAGAAATTCAAAATTCGTTAGAAAACCCCTTGTCAGAATTATTATTAGGNAAAGCATTTAGCGGATCAGAAGGAATTAAAGTAAATGTACATCGTAAATCGTTTGAATTTTTACCAGTTCGCGCAAAATCTAGGATAAAAATATCTCCAAAGAAGAAACCTAAAAAAGGTAAAAAAAAGACAAAATCTCTTAAATCTTAACGTATTTCTGTCATATATAGAGACTAATCATAATAAGTCTGCCAAATTGCTTCACTATTAATTATGGCATAATTATTGACTTTTGAGGGTTAGTATTTAATATTCACCCACTTAAGGAGTATAAAAATGGGAAAAATTATCGGAATCGACCTTGGAACAACTAATTCATGTGTGGCTGTTCTAGAAGGTGGAGAACCTACTGTAATTACTAGTTCAGAAGGTGGGAGAACAACCCCTTCAATTGTTGCATTTACAAAAGATGGCGATCGGCTTGTAGGCCAGCCTGCAAAACGCCAGGCGGTGACTAATCCAGAAAACACTGTTTTTTCAATCAAACGATTTATGGGTCGAATGTATGATGAAGTNGGTACAGAAATTGAAGAAGTACCCTATAAAGTCAGTAAAGGAAAATCTGGATCCGTAGTTGTGACTGCTAGCGATAAAGAATATACACCACCAGAAATTGGTGCAATGGTTCTACAGAAATTAAAGCAAACGGCAGAAGAACATTTAGGAACAACTGTAACGGACGCTGTAATCACTGTCCCAGCTTATTTTAACGATTCACAGCGTCAAGCAACCAAGGATGCGGGTAAAATTGCTGGGTTAAATGTACGTCGAATTATCAATGAACCGACGGCTGCTTCCCTAGCTTATGGTTTAGATAAGAAAAAAGAAGAAACCATCGCGGTATTTGATTTAGGCGGCGGAACTTTCGATATTTCCATTCTTGAATTAGGCGATGGCGTTTTTGAAGTGAAATCAACCAATGGTGATACGCATTTGGGTGGAGATGACTTCGATCAAAAAGTAATTAATTGGATTGCAGCAGAATTCAAAAAAAGCGACGGTATTGATTTGAAAAAAGACCCTATGGCTTTACAGCGCCTTCGTGAATCTGCTGAAACGGCCAAAAGGGAACTTTCCAGTTCAAAGAAAACGGAAATAAATCTACCTTTTATAACCGCTGATTCGTCAGGTCCAAAACATTTGAACTTAACCCTCACTCGGGCCAAGTTTGAAGAATTGGTGGCAGATCTTGTTAAAAGAACGATCAACCCTTGTAAACAAGCAATTAAAGATGCTGGTCTGAAGGCTTCAGATATTCATGAAGTGATCCTNGTAGGTGGTTCAAGTCGAATTCCTAAAATTCAAGAAAAAGTGAAAGAAATATTTGGAAAAGAGCCCAATAAAAGTGTGAATCCTGATGAAGTGGTTGCCCTGGGTGCAGCAATTCAGGGTGGCGTCCTTGCGGGTGATGTGGATGATATCCTTCTTCTGGATGTGACGCCACTATCTCTGGGAATTGAAACCTTAGGAAGCGTATCCACCAAACTCATTGAACGGAATACGACGATTCCTACTAAAAAATCACAAGTGTTTTCTACGGCGGCTGACAATCAGACTACAGTAGAAATTCATGTGCTTCAAGGTGAACGTGAAATGGCGGTGGATAACAAAACAATCGGCCGATTCCATCTTGATGGAATTCCACCGGCACCCCGCGGTATTCCTCAAGTTGAGGTTTCATTTGACATAGACGCAAATGGCATTATAAATGTGAGTGCTAAAGATAAGGCAACCGGAAAAGAACAAAGTATTCGCATAGAAGCGGCTAGTGGATTATCGGATGCAGAAGTAGATAAAATGATTAATGATGCTAAAAAGCACGAAGGAGAAGATAAATCCAAGCGTGAATTGATTGATTTACAAAATCAGGCAGAACAATTAATTTATCAAACTGAAAAGAATCTGGAAGAGTATAAAGATAAATTAGATGAAGGTGAAAAGAAATCTCTGGAAGATGCTATGGCATCCGTTAAAACATTGAAAGATGGATCCAGTACAGATGACTTAAAAACAGCGATAGATGCACTAAATACAGCATGGAACGGGGTTGCTTCAAAAATGTATGAAGCAGCAAAGGAAGAGACTCAAACGCAAGATCCTGGAAGTGAAGAAGAGGCTAAAAAGTCAAAATCAAAGAAAAAAGACGATGCTGAAATTGAAGATGCAGATTTTGAAGTTGTAGATTAAATCACCTAAAAGCTCAATAAAAAAAAGCGTCTCATTCGAGACGCTTTTTTTGTTTATGGAACAGAAGACTCGTAATTTCGTATCTGTGCCAAAGCGATTCAAACACTAAATGACCAAACGACAAACCATTTATTTCATTTTTGCCCTTGTAATTGGGGTCACAGGGTATTTGCTTTTTAAGCCAAGCATGTGGCAAGATCGTATGGAAACCTATCTTAATCACCAATTGAACGAAATCGGATGGCATGTAGAAATAAATGAATTTTCCGGACANTTGTTTTCCACGCTTCATTCTGATAATATTTCCATAAAACATAATAATGGNGCATCTATATTTCTCCCNAGNATTTTGACAAAAATAAAAATAGTACCTTTGTTATTTGGTCGAATTGAAATTGAAGAATTATCCGTATCCAATGTTGCCATCCAACCCTATTTTGAATCAAAAAACGATACCATTTCTTTAAATTCAATTGGATTTTNTCCAGAAAAAATCCCCTTAAGTATTCAAAATTTGAATCTGGATGGACATATATATTTCCCCATAAATGATTCTACGCGATCTATCCATTTCCTAATTGGCGGAGAGGTGAATGAAGGTCAGGAGGTTATGGAAATTGATTTGAGAGAATTTGAAGTCTTTTGTGCGGTACCAAAAATCGACGTAACCATGAAAGATATTAGGGGAAAATTGTCTTCTCATGGTGTGGAAATTGAGGTCAAAAAAGCGATTATTAATGGTTTTAATATAAGCGGAAAATTTGCATTGGATAGAGGTGAAGTGTCCGCAATTCACGCGCAATTGAAATTATCAGAATATGAGATACCGAGTCATATATTCTCAAAATTACCATTACAACCTAACCTAACCAAAATGTCCGCTACCTTTAATTTTGAATCGGATTTCACTTATTTTAAAGGGGATTTATTTGTTCTTAATGATCTTGGGCTTGACATGGGTGGACGATTTAATTTGACAAAATATCCTGATTATTTCCATTTAGAATCCTTAGAATTAACCGGCAATGACGGGATGCTCAATATTCAGGGATTACTTGAAAATAGAGGTCGGTTTAATGGGACCATTGAGCTTGAGGCATTGGATATGAGTCAATGGATGGTTAATCAGCCAAAAACAAATCTATCCGGGTATGTTTTGGCTGACGGTGAAATATTTGAATCGCAAATTTCATCGTTGGATATAAATGCTGAAATCAATGAGTCCTTGCTTTTTGATCGTGAAGCTTCTTCATTCTCAGGGGGAGTTTCCTATAAAGATTATGAATTAACCATTACCAATCCCCTCACCATGACCATTGGACCCTCCATTGTTTATGTGAATGGAACAGCAAATTTTGAATCAAAAATTATGAATCTTGATTTAACGCTTACGGACGCATCAACCTTTTTAATCAATAATTTTTGGACAGATTCTTTATCCAGTGGTTTAGCTACAGGATCCATGGCATTGATGGGTCCTTTTGATTCGTTGGGGATGGACGCCGACCTTTTAATTACCGATTTTAAGTACAAGAATATTTCACTCTCTTCCTTTGAGTTTTCAGGAAACTTAGGTAATCTAAACCAGTTTCGAGATGGTTCTATCAAACTCAAATTTGGTAAAGGTATCTGGAATGATTATGGGTTCGATAATGGAACAGGGGAGTTTCAAATTGTTCAAGATTTAATTGAAATCTCTAGTTTTGAACTGAANAATGGTCAGGATTTCTTTCAGTTCAATGGCTCTATTCGCAATNACAGTATTTTATTTTTGGATCGGTTTCAGATTGCTTATGAGGGACATTTCATGGGAAATCCTAGGCCATTGACAATTACCCTTNTNGAAGATCGTTTTTCNTTTGATCCTTTTGAAATTCATGTGGATGATGGNATTATTGAGGGATTCGTTAAAACAAANCCNCTACAGGGNCGGTTAAAATTTTCAAATGTAGCAGCAGAAATAATTAAATTAGCTCATTGGGATTTTGGATATGATTTTTCAGGAACTGTTTTTGGCGAAGTATCGCTAGGCCAGGATTTAAACCCTGATGATTTCAGTTTGGATATCACCTTAAAAAATGGAGAANTAGCGAATCAACCCTTTGATGAATTCTATATTTCATCCCTGTATAAAGAAGGCATTATGCATTTGGAAGAATTGACTTTGACGGACGGAAATAAAACAGGGTTTCAGGTCATGGGAACTTTCCCCATCCTCGCAGATTCCACACNGCCAACCCAGATCGATTTTCAATCCAGTTTTAAAAATATTGATATGACAATTCTCACCCAATTTACACCAAAGTGGGAGCATCTGTTATTTGGTCATTTTACTGGAAATTTTAATATGGGTGGTACAACCCAGGAAACACGATTTGATTTGGATGGAAAAATAGAGGATGCTTTTTTTGGAAAAATCCCTTTGGGAACGGTAACTGGTATTGGGCATTATTCAAATAAAATACTGGAATTCAGTCAATTCAGTTCAACATGGGATAGAAACCATATTACAGGCTCCGCCAGTTTACCCATTGATTACGATATAACATCTCCAAATGTAAGGGACTGGAATCCGGGTGGTGAGTTAAATGTTACGGCTAAAGGGGACTTTCACTCTGCCGTCTTTTTATCCGAATATTTAGCTGAAACGGATTCAATTATTGGTGATATAAATATGATCCTTGATATAAAAGGTCCCCCAGAAAAATTGGTACGCAACGGGGCGATCACTATTGAAAATGGTTCGATTTATACGATCCTTATGGATGAACCGGTTCGACGCATTTCTACACACGGTCGTCTTGTTGATAATCAATTATCTATTCAATCTTTTACTGGTGCACTTTTTGATACCCAAACCAAAATAGATTCAACTCACAATCTCACAATTACAGGCGGATTAGATTTTACCAAATTCTTTGAACCGAGATATAATTTACATGCTGAGGGTGACGATATTTTCTTTCGGTCATTGAATGGAGATATAGAAGGGTATGGCGATTTAGATGTAACTGTTATTGGGAAAGATACTTTAGAAATCAATGGAACAGTTNCAGCCAANAATGGTGCCATNTATATAGAGTTTACCGGGGANGAACCAGTTGAATNTGCTGAAGCAAANGGGAGGATAACGACTAATTATAATATTCGATTCCCGATTGAGGATACTTTCTCCATTCGAAATTCACAGATTGATGCAAAAATAACTGGAGAACTGGCCATGTCAAAACAGTTTGACGGCGAATGGAATTATTCAGGAGAAATCGAATTTATAGAGGGAGAAATTTATTACTATGTGGGGGATGTGTTTGAAAATCTCACGGGTGTTATGACGCTTGACGGCCAGGGATTTAATCCTTTTTTGGAATTGACGGCTTCCACTAAAATTGGAGACGCAGAAATAATGTTGGGTGTATTTGGACCTTTTGATAATCCTGAATGGAGGTTTGACAGCAATAAAGGATATTCAGAAAGCGATATACTTCAATTACTTACATTTAATACCCGTGTAGCTGAAGAAGGGTTTACACCTGAAGGATTAGGTACCCAAGCACAAACCATTCTTGGCGCATACTTAGAAAGGCAATTAGAGAGAAATTTTATTCGAGCGACGGGGTTGAAATCTGCTGGCCTCATAGAAGGAGTGGAAATTTCCGGGGATTTGTTAAATCCGGAGGCGGGAGAAGAGTTTAGTATTAGCGCCAGGGTAAATGAAAACTTCAGCTTTAGTTACCGACGGTCTTTTTCCCTCGAAGGCGCTTATAAAAAGAAGGTGGGTGTAGAATATAAATTAAATCCTAATTTCTCGGTCATTGGTAATGTNGATGAGACAGGTAATATCCACATGAAGTTCCGCGTTCGACGCATATACTGATAGATCCATTAAATGCGAAAACTAATTTTATGTCTGGCGATAGTTGTCGCTACAATATCTTTATCTGCACAACGTGGAGATTCACGTTCGGTTAGCAGTTTAAATTTTATTGGAAATCATTCCTTTAACCATCGTCAACTGAAAGAACAGGTGGAATTAAAGCCTTCATCTTTTTTATTGTTTTCTCGAGTTGACTTTGATAGAAGACTCCTTAAACTGGATGCCATTACCATCAAAAACTTTTACTACTCAAATGGATTTCTTGAGACAGTAGTTCATGATTCATTTTCAGTCAATGATTCTGAGGTGGACATCTTTTTCATGATTGATGAAGGGAAACAATTTTANCTNAATTCAGTCACCATTACTGGACTCCAGTCTTTTAAAGAAAAAGAGATTCTTTCCTTGTTGGGATTGAAATTGAATCGTCCCTATAACCCCGTTCTAATTAATACGAATTTGGCTCTGGTAGATGAAGCTTTTCAGGAAAAGGGGAAACTCTTTACTCAAATAGATATTAACCAAGAAATTCAAGATTCAGTGAAGTTAATATTGGAAATAAATGAAGGGCCTGATGTTTATATTCACAATACATGGGTATCAGGAACTGAATTAATCGACTCCGCTTATGTTCGGAGGGAATTTGTTTTTGAGAAGGGGGATCTATTTCAAAAAAGCTTAATGGATAAAACAAAAAGAACNCTACTTCGTGCCGGTTTNTTTTCTTCCGTNAGTTTAATTACCCATCCNATTTCAGCCGANGTTGATAGTNTGATTAATATTGAAGTTCGGNTNAAAGAATTTCAAAATCGCGGNATGCAGAATATTGATTTTGGNTATGAAGATATTGAATATGTGCCGGGGGTGAACTCGATGGTGGGANTGGGCGGATCATTAGAATGGTCGGATCGAATGATTTTNGGTACAAAAAACCAACTNAATGCCCGCAGTTCNATTGTAATGCCTACTGAAGAAGGATTTGTATTTCCCCGGTTTAGTGTGGANATTAAAATATCNAATCAACGTCCTTTCGCTTTAAAATTGCCAACACAGNTAAAAGTATTTTATCAGCAATTTAAAAATTTTGATGATGAAGAAGGACCATATGTTCGCAGGTTTGGGTTACAATATTCTAATATTTTTCGGTGGAATCGACAACATTCCTTTTTGGATGTTGGAATTCGTTTAGAAAGGTTTGATGAGTCTGATGCTTTTATAGATAACATAGAGCAACGGAAATTCAGCATACATCTCCATCAAGATAACCGGGACAATCCCATGAACCCAAGTCGGGGAAATATAATCGTTTTTCGTCTGGATGCATTTGGCGGTTTATTGAAGGGGAATCGGGCTTATACGAAGTATGATCTGGATTTAAGAAAATATGTTTCACCGATAAAGGGAGTGACGGTTGCGGGAAGGGTTAATGCGGGATTTATCTCAGCATGGAAAGATGAATATGATCAGTTTGAAACAATTTTATTTGAAAAATTTTATTTGGGTGGCAGTAATACACTCCGGGCATGGGAACCGCTTCAATTTCAAACCTATACAATAAAAGACGGAAGAATACTCCCTTTGGGGAAAACCGCAAAAATGCTCACAAATTGGGAGGTACGATTCCCTATATTTGGCCTGTTGGGNGGTGTGTTATTTTATGATGGGGGCACNATTANGGATAGGATTCAATCGGTACAATTAAGTGATTTACAATGGAACCGAGGTGTGGGAGTCACCATCGATTTACCCATTGGTCCCATGCGGATTGACTATGCTGAAAGTGTNATTGATGCTAAAATAAATCAAATCCACCTTGGATTTCTCTATTCTTTTTAGAATTTTGAATTAATCAGGATATGGAACAAAAATACAATCAATGAGTTAGGGTGAAATCAGGGTGGTGAAAAATAAAGATATCTTATAAATTCANNGCCTCAAATTAAAAGAATAAACATGAAATTAATACGTATACTTACTTTAATGGCCGTTTTGGTTATTTCCAGTTGTGGATTATTTAAATCGGCTGAAGACCTATTTTCTAAAGCTGAACAAAAACGAAATATGGGAGAAGCGAAGGCGGCACTTGAATTACTTCAAACCATCGTTGATAAACATCCGGAACATGAGATTGCACCGGATGCCCAATATTTAATTGCAGAAATCTATTACCGTGACATGCGGGATTTTACTACTGCCATTAAACAATATGGGGACCTGAGGATTCAATTTCCTGATTCTAAGCAGGTTCCATTTTCATTATTTATGCAGGGATTTATTTACGCCAACATGCTGGCCGACTTTGAAAATGCAAAGGAATATTATACTAAATTTCTTGAAAAATATCCGAACCATGAATTGTATCAGTCTGTTGGGTTCGAACTAAAATACCTAGGTCGAGATATCAAGGAAATTCCAGAACTTAAACACCTTACACAGTAAAGCATTATGACAGAATTTAGCTTATCAAAAATTAACGATCGCATTACAAAAGAATCTGCTTTCATAAATCCTCTCCGAGCATCCATTAGCGAGGTTATTGTTGGACAGGATGAACTGATTAATAAAATATTGATCGGACTATTGGCTAATGGTCATATGCTGTTAGAAGGTGTACCCGGCCTTGCCAAGACTTTAACCGTTAATACTTTGGCTCAGGCCATTGATACTGGATTCCAACGGGTCCAGTTTACACCGGACATGCTTCCTGCTGATTTACTGGGGACATTAATATTTAACCAAAAAACGGGCGGCTTCGAAACACGAAAAGGTCCCATATTTTCAAACATTATTTTAGCTGATGAAATCAACCGCGCACCATCAAAAGTGCAAAGTGCACTTCTGGAAGCCATGCAGGAACGGCAAGTCACCATCGGTGAAGAAACATTCAAATTGGATGCACCATTTTTGGTGCTGGCAACCCAAAATCCGATTGAACAGGAGGGAACCTATCCTCTCCCTGAGGCACAAGTAGATCGATTTATGTTGAAACTAAAAGTGGATTATCCTCAAAAAGATGAAGAAAGAATAATTCTGNGACAGGTAGCCAAAACAGGCGTGCCTAATCCGATTAAACCTGCTGTAAAACCCAAACAAATTTTAGACGCCCAAAAGACAATCAACGATATTTATGTAGATGAAAAAGTTGAAGATTATATATTAAACCTGGTTTTTGCGACCAGGAATCCAGATGAATTTGGATTGAGTGATTTATCTCAACTTATTGAATATGGCGCCAGTCCACGAGCGACTATTAATCTCGTCCTTGCTTCCAAAGCCCGAGCCTTCCTTGAACATCGCGGTTATATCACACCGGAGGATGTACGGTACATTGGAAAGGATATTCTCCGCCATCGGGTGATTCTAACCTACGAGGCCGAAGCAGAAGAAATGACGTCCGAAGATGTGATTCAAAGACTTTTTGATTCCATAGAAATTCCGTAAGGGAAAAGTAAAAAGGATTGAGCAAAAGGGAGTAATAGCAGGAAAGCAGTTATTATGTTTTCAAACCGATCCTTCTTCCATTTTACTTATTCCTTTTACCCTAAACAATGATTCCCAAAGAAATACTTCAAAAAGTTCGTCATATTGAGATTCGGACGAAAGGGTTGGTCAATGACCTCTTCGGCGGCGAATACCATTCTGTTTTTAAAGGGCGGGGCATGACTTTTTCAGAAGTGCGTGAATATATACCCGGTGATGATATTCGACTCATTGACTGGAATGTTACTGCCCGGAACAATGCACCCTTCGTAAAAATATTTGAAGAAGAAAGAGAATTAACCGTTTATCTTATGGTTGATGTGAGTCGGTCTGGCCATTTTGGCACCATAGACCAATTCAAATCTGAATTGGCAGCAGAAATTGCTGCTGTGCTTGGTTTTTCTGCAATTAAAAATAAAGATAANGTGGGGTTGATTCTATTTAGCGACCATGTAGAAAAATTCATCGCTCCCAAAAAAGATCGATCTCATATTCTNAGGGTGGTTAGAGAGGTATTATTTCATGAACCGGAAGGAACNGGTACATCTCTTCAATCTGGTTTGGATTTTCTCATGAATGTGGCGAANCGGAAATCGGTNGTATTTCTCATTTCAGATTTTTTAGATGATGGCTACTGGAAATCGCTAAAATTGGCTAATAAAAAACATGATATGATTGGCATTCGGATTGCTGATCCGGCCGAAAGTAAATTGCCAGATTTGGGGCTTATCAAAGTTCATGATCCTGAAACGGGAGAGATGTTTTGGGCTAATTTATCATCTGAAATTGAACGAAATACTTTTTCTCAATCCGTTATGGAAAAATGGGAAACATTTGAAAAAGAATGTGGCCGGTCTCGCTTTGACGTAATCAATGTAGGAACGGATAAAGATTATGTGGAACCACTCATGACTTATTTTCGCCGACGGGAAAAACGAAACTAATTTTGAAAAAATCCTTATTTATTGCTGCAATTTTACTCGCGGCCTGCAGCCAGGATTATACTGGTACTTCTGTCCAAATGACTGTGGAACTGGATACCACATATACCACCATTGGCAGCCCAATTTCCTACTTAATAACCGTTCAACTTCCTCAGGATAAAATTGTCAAGTTTCCGGAATGGGAGTTGGAAGATCCCCTTGAAATTCGCTCGTCTGAATTTTCAACCTCTGGATTGGAAAACATTGGGCGTTATGAAATCGTATTCTGGGATACAGGAAAAGTGGTCATCCCTGGTATAGCGATTACCATTCTAAATATGGATAGTTCATTTGCGTATGATGTGACTGCAGATACCATGTTCATGGAAGTGGTATCCATAACAGAACAAGATCCCAGTTTTAAACAATCGGGCGGAGGGATAATGCCAATCAAAGACCCTGTGCCTGTGCGAATTCCTCTCCCATGGCAGACCATTATTTTATCCATTTTACTTTTAGGTATATTAATTGCCATTGGATTGATTTGGAAAAAACGATTGAAAGCGGATGTGTCCTATGAAGAACGGCCGGAATATTTAAAAGAACCAGATATTATTGCCTTGGAGAAATTAGATAATTTGGATCAATCCGGGTTATTGGAAAAGGGTGAGATTAAAGAATTCTACGCCCAACTTTCACTGATTCTGAGAGAATACACAGAAAACAGCCTTTATATCCGGACGCTGGAAATGACGACGGAAGAAATCCGGCAGAACCGCCCTGCTTTTCCTTATACGGACGACCAAATTGCATCTTATTTCAAAATATTGTCCGGGGCAGACATGGCTAAATATGCGAAACATATTGCCGCTTTGGATCAATGTAGCCAAGACATGGTTTTATCTAGAAATATAGTAAAAGAGACNATTCCCTATTGGAAGTTTGATTCAATTTCTTGAGAACTCTCTCAATGACTTACATCTCATGAATTGTAAATTCCCCGGCTAAATAAGGAAGAAAAATGGCAAATACATCGAGCATAAAAAATGGCGCAGTGATACTGCATAAAAATAAACGCATGAAAGTTATTGAATTTCTCCACGTAAAACCTGGGAAAGGTCCTGCATTTGTGCGCACAAAATTAAAAGATATTGCATCGGGGAAAATTTTTGATGAGACGTTTAATGCAGGCGTTAAATTAGAATTTTTGAAAATTGAAGCGCGAACCATGCAATTTTTATATGATGATAGTGATTCACATATTTTTATGGATAATATGACCTATGATCAAATTAATGTCATGAATAACACAGTAGGTGATGGGAAAAACTATTTAAAAGGCGGCATGAATGTTGACATTCTTTTTGATGGTGATGAAGTGTTGGATATTCGCTTACCGGCCCACGTTAAATTGGAAGTCACTGAGACTGAACCCGGCATTAAAGGAAATACAGCAACCGGCGCCACAAAGCCCGCAACTTTAGAAACAGGATATACGGTTCAAGTACCGTTATTTATTAATGAAGGTGCCGTGTTAAAAATCGACACGCGATCTGGGGAATATATTGAACGAGTGAAAACTTAATCGTATTTTCAACCATTATACATAAATAGTGAAAGCAAATCATGTGGCAAGATAAACTTAAAGAAATCATTTACCTTTTGGAAAACAGTGATGTGAATGAAATTGATGTCAATTTTTGGGGACGTCGGTTTCGGGTGGTTAAATCGCCCAGCATTGGTGCCGTGCCTCCTGCTGGGGAACCGGCTGTTACTATCGATGCTTATTCAAAATCCAGCAATAAACCTGAAACAGCGCAGGTGGAATCTGCGCCGGTTGAAACATCTGATAGAGGAGAAGAAATATTATCTCCCATGCCAGGAACATTTTATGCTGCACCCTCCCCAGATACAGACCCATTTGTAAAAGTAGGCGATACTGTGTCAGAAGGGGATCCATTGTGTATTATAGAAGCAATGAAAATCATGAATGAGATTGAGGCTGAAACCAGCGGTACCATTACCAAAATATTGCTCGAAGATGGTCAAGCAGTGGAATATAATCAGCCGTTATTTATGATTGAGTCGTCCTGACATAAAGAAGAAATAAATCGTGTATAAAAAGATATTGATTGCCAATCGTGGTGAGATTGCACTGCGGATTATCCGGGCTTGCCATGAGTTAAATTTAAAATCTGTTGCTGTCTATTCCACAGCAGATGAGTATTCACTCCATGTTAAATTTGCGGATGAAGCAGTATGTATTGGGCCGCCCCCGAGTAACGAATCCTACCTGAATATTCCCCGCATCATTGCCGCAGGGCAAATTACCAATGCGGATGCCATCCATCCTGGATATGGTTTTTTAGCAGAGAATGCAGAATTTTCGAGAATTTGTAAAGATAATGGATTCGATTTTATTGGTCCCAGTGGGGACATTATCAATGCAATGGGGAATAAGGCTCAAGCCAAAAAAACAATGGTGGATGCAGGTGTCCCCATTATTCCCGGTAATGAAGGTATCCTAAACGATGCTGAAGAAGCGAGGCAATTGGCTATTGGGATGGGATTCCCCGTTATGTTGAAGGCTTCAGCAGGCGGCGGCGGTCGCGGGATGCGGTTGGTTCGAGAAGAGAGTGAAGTTATTCATGCCTACAATACCGCTTCTGCAGAATCATTAGCCGCTTTTAATAATGGAGATATGTATATAGAAAAGTTTGTCGAAAATCCCCGCCACATCGAAATTCAAATTTTAGCAGATTCCTACGGGAATGTAGTAAGTTTAGGCGAAAGGGAATGCTCGATACAAAGAAGACATCAAAAGTTAATAGAAGAATCCCCTTCTGTAGCCGTGGATGATGCATTGCGGAAACGCATGGGTGAGGCGGCTGTGGCCGGAGNAAAAGCAGTGAATTATGTGGGTGTGGGAACCGTTGAATTTCTATTGGATATAAATAAAGATTTCTATTTTATGGAAATGAATACCCGCATCCAGGTGGAGCACCCNATTACGGAGATGGTAACTGGGGCCGATTTAATTAAAGAACAAATTCAAATGCATGCCGGCGATAAATTCCCTGAATATCTTTATAATTTGAAATTACGCGGACATTCGATCGAATGTAGAATTAATGCAGAAGATCCTGATAAAGGGTTTATCCCATCTCCCATGTCCATTACCAGTTTTCACATGCCCGGAGGTAAAGGCGTTCGTGTGGATTCACATGCCTATGCCGGTTATGAAATTCCATCTTATTATGATTCGCTCATCGGGAAATTAATTGTCCATTCTCCCACAAGAGAAGAAGCGATTAATCTTATGGAGCGGGCGTTGGAAGAANCCATTATTGAAGGCCCCAAAACGACCATTCCTTTTCATCAGGCNATCATGAAAGATGAAATATTTCGTTCCGGGGAATTCGACACCAGTTTTNTAGAATCATTTGAATACAATAAAGAGGAAAAAGAAGCATGAGCCTTCCACAAGATCTAAAATATACAAAAGAACATGAATGGCTTAAAATCGACGGAGATACAGCCACCATTGGTATCACGGACCACGCGCAGAGTGAATTGGGTGATATTATATTTATTGAATTTCCCGAGATAGATCAGGAAATCGAAATGGATGAACCAATTGGTACCATCGAAGCAGTCAAAACAGTAGCAGATTTATTTGGCCCCATCAATGGCCGCGTAACTGAAATCAATGAAAGTTTAGAAGATAATCCTGAACAGGTGAATGANGATGCCTATGGGTCTGGCTGGATCCTAAAAATGTCGATTTCTGACCCCAGCGAATTGGATGCTTTACTTTCNGCGACTCAATATACGGAATGGGTCGGTTAATCATGTTAGACATCAAACAAATTATTNAAGATAGTGCTCATGTAAAAACAGCCATGCTTGATGCTTGTGCACCCTACATCCAAAAAGGAGCCCAAGTCATGATTGATGCGATTAAAGCATCCGGGAAAATATTATGGTGTGGGAATGGGGGTTCCGCTGCGGACGCGCAGCATATGGCCGCAGAACTTATGGGTGGGTTAATCAGCCATGACCGGCCTGCCATTGCTTCCATAGCTTTAACAACCGATTCTTCTTTTGTAACTGCCTGGGCAAATGATACGGGTTATGAATCTATTTTTTCCCGTCAGATTGAAGGTTTGGGTGAATCGGGTGATGTACTCATTGCTATTTCCACCAGTGGAAATTCTGAAAATGTGATTCGCGGTATTGATACGGCAAAATCTAAATCGATGAAGGTTATTATTTTAACGGGTAAATCCGGCGGACAAATGGCTGATTTGGGCGATGTGAGAATTTGTATTCCCAGTGATGATACACAAAGAATTCAAGAAGGCCATCTCTTGGCTGAACATATTTTATGCGAATCGGTTGAAGCCGCCATTATGGGGAATTAATGGAAAATTTTCTCCAAGATTACATGACCATGCTGAAGGTTGAACGAAATTTAGCTCGGAACTCCTTAGAGTCATACGAACGGGATCTACAACAGTATCACCAATATTTAAAGACTGAATTAAAGCTTAAGACGATTCGGAATGTGACCCTGGGGCACATACGGTCTTTCGTCCGAAAATTGAGTAATCGAGGGTTGGCAGCGAATTCTATCAAGCGTGCTGTTTCTTCTATTCGCACGTATCATAATTTTTTATCAGCTGAAGGACATATGAAGGATAATCCAGCTCAACTAGTGGATTCCCCAAAGATTCCTCGAAAACTTCCCAATGTACTCACCATTCAGGAAATAGATAAAATATTGGGTATTATTCCTGAAAATGCACCCATGGCTCAACGGGATTTAGCTATTTTTGAAATGATGTATTCCTGTGGATTGAGAGTAACAGAACTTTGTGATTTTAAAACATCGGATATATTATGGGATTCCGAAATGATCCGCGTACAGGGAAAAGGAAGTAAGCAGCGTTTTGTACCCATTGGACCCATCGCCAGAGAAAACCTTAAAAATTATCTAAATCATGAACGAAANANATTGGCAGATAAAAACCCCAATGTTGCGGAANTTTTCTTAAGTAGGAATGGCAGAAAATTAACGCGAATGATGATTTGGGTTTTGCTCAAAAAGTGGACAGAGTCTGCAGAANTAAAAAAGGAAGTGAGTCCCCATACACTNCGTCATTCCTTTGCCACCCATCTNTTGGAGGGGGGCGCTGATTTGCGGTCAGTACAGGAAATGCTNGGACATANGGATATTACCACTACCCAGNTCTATACCCATTTGGATAAGGAACATTTAAAAGANGTGCATCGCACATACCACCCCNNGTTTAATTAATGGTTTTTCGATTACCCCCAGAAGTGATCGTTATGCTTTTGCCTGTTCTTTTATTCGCATTGGTGTTTCATGAATTTTCCCATGCATGGGTGGCCCATAAATTAGGGGATCCCACTGCAAAATATGCAGGANGATTAACNCTGAATCCCATGGCGCATCTGGACATGTTTGGNACGCTCATGATTTTATTTGTGGGATTTGGGTGGGCAAAACCAGTCCCGGTGGATTCAAGTTATTTGGCGGATCCGAGGAAAGATATGATGAAGATCGCTTTCGCTGGTCCGGCATCTAATTTATTGTTGGCGTTATTGGGTGGCACAATTATTCGCGCCACAGGTTATATGGGTGCCATTACGTCCATGCTGATGATGTTTACACAAATTAATATAATGTTGGCCGTATTTAATATGATTCCGATTCCACCCTTAGATGGATCACAAATATTTTCTGGACTGATGATTCAGAAAAATCCTGATTTGGTTTATAAACTCCAAATGCATGGTCCCCAAATTCTTATGGGATTAATTCTATTTGGGATGTTTACAAATATTTCACCTATTTGGTGGGTTATGAGTCCTTTTGTGAATTTTTTCATGTTTTTATTTGCAGGAATNTAATGGGTCAGGAAGTCAATCATTTTTTCAGACGAATATTTCCCGTCCGGCGGAGTAAACGGACTCTCATTAGTACGATTGTAATGTTGATTGCGGTCATTTTCCTTATTAATTATTTATTACAAATTGTCCAGGCGGGATAGATGAAACTCGTTGAATGCGTCCCTAATTTTAGCGAAGGAAGAGATTTAGGTAAAATCAAAACCATTACCGATGCTATTTCGGGAGTCGATGGTATTACGATTCTCGATGTGGACCCAGGGGCAGATACGAATCGAACCGTGGTGACATTTGTTGGAGAGCCCGATGCAGTTTCGGAAGCGGCATTTCTTGGAATCAAAACTGCTGCAGAAGTCATTGATATGTCAAAGCATAAAGGGGCTCACGCCCGGATGGGTGCCACGGATGTATGTCCATTTATTCCCATTGCCAATATGAGTGACGACGAATGTATTGAACTATCCAAAATAGTAGGGAAAGGGGTAGGCGAGGAATTAGGGATTCCGGTTTTTTTATATGAAAAGTCTGCCCAGAAATCAGATAGAGTAAAATTGCCCACCATCCGAAAAGGGGAATATGAAGGATTGGCTGAAAAACTAAAGGATGAAAATTGGAAACCGGATTATGGTCCTTCCAAATTTAATGCCGGCGCCGGTGCAACGGTAATGGGCATGCGTGATTTTCTTATCGCCTACAATATTAATCTGAATACAAAAGATCAGCGCTTAGCAACTGATATTGCATTTGAACTTCGTGAGAGTGGTCGGAGTAAACGAATCCCCAACCCCAATTCTCCCAATTTACTGGATGGGGAAATTGTACGAAATAAGGATGGAAGTCCGGTAAAAGTGCCGGGAATGTTTAAAGATGTGAAAGGCGTCGGCTGGTATATTGACACGTTTAAGCGGGCACAGATTTCCATCAATTTCAATAATTATAAAAATTCCACCATCCACGACGTTTTTGATGCGGCGTGCAAACTGGCGGACGAAAGAGGCATTCGGGTGACGGGGAGTGAACTGGTGGGACTTATTCCATTGGATGCAATTATCATGGCGGGGAAGTATTATCTCCAAAAGCAAGGTCGGACAATTGGAGTGCCTGAATCAGATATAATTGAGTCCGCTGTCCAATCGTTGGGGTTGAATGATGTCACCCCTTTTGTCCCGAAAGAAAAAATTATTGAATTTGCCGTGGGGGAAAAATCAGGAAATCTCATGTCACTATCCGTGGATGGATTCACGAATGAACTTTCCAGTAACAGTCCAGCACCAGGAGGCGGTTCCGTCGCTGCTTTGGCAGGATCGTTGGGGGCTGCTTTATCATCTATGGTGGCGGCATTGACCCANGAGAAAAAAGGATTTGAATCCCAAAAGACAGAAATGNATATGATTGGCCAGGATGCACAGGCCATCAAAGATCGGTTATCGTTTTTAGTNGATGAAGATACCCATGCATTCAATAAAGTAATGGCTGCAAATCGATTGCTTGCTTCCAATGATGAAGAAAAAACAATGAAGGCTGATGCGGTTCTAAAAGCCAATCAATATGCCATAGACATTCCATTTGAAGTAGCCACCTTATGTTATTCCATAATTGAATTGGCTGATGTCTTGGTCAGTAAAGGGAATCCAAACTCGGTCAGTGATGCGGGGGTTGCGGCAGAAGTGGCTTTAGCCGGTGTGCGCGGTGCGGCCATGAATGTCCTGATCAATCTACCGAGTGTAGACGATGAGGCTTATTGCGGTGAAAAAAGAAATGATNTAAATGACCTTATCCAAAAAGCAGAAGCCAAACATAAAGTGGTATTCGACAAAACGATAGGTGTGATCAATTCATAAATGATTAAACAATTATCAGAAGANCTTAAGAAATAAAATNTCNGCNGGAGAAGTGGTGGAACGNCCCGCTTCTGTGGTTAANGAATTGGTTGAAAATAGTATCGATGCNGGAGCGACAGAGATCACAGTTGTGGTGGAAAAAGGCGGGCAGCAGCTTATTCAGGTCACAGATAATGGTTCGGGGATTTCTGCCAAAGAATTACCCATCGCTTTTGAGCGTTACAGCACNAGTAAAATAGGGTCTTTGGATGATTTATTTAATATTGATACATTAGGATTTAGGGGTGAAGCGCTGGCCAGTNTTGCATCTGTATCCGAAGTAAATNTCTTGTCAGCGAATGAAAGTGGAGANGGATCAGAAATGTCCATTTTAAATGGACATTTAGGAGCAGTGNAACCGGCACCAGCTGTCCAGGGGACATCCATTACGATTCGGAATTTGTTTTATAATACACCGGCACGGAAAAAATTTCTAAAAAGCCCTCGAATGGAATTTCGTAAAGTAGTTGAAATGGTTAGACGATTTGCTCTTTCTTATCCCGATCGCAATTTTAAACTCATTTCAGACAATAGAGATATCCTCAATCTACAATCTGAAAAATTAGAGAGCCGTATCGTCCATGTGATGGACCCCGCTTATAGGGATCAATTATTGCCAATCAACTTTACTAAAGGGGATTATACCATTTCGGGATATTTGGGAAATCTCAATTTGATTCGCACCCGCCCCGGAGAACAATATATTTTCCTCAATGAGCGTTTTATCCAGAATCGTCTCATGAATTCCGGCGTTTACCAAGCCTATAAATCCATTATCAACCGGGGAGAGTATCCATTTTTTGCACTCAATATATCCGTACCTCATGATGAGGTGGATGTGAATGTCCATCCCATGAAAACGGAAGTGCGATTTAAAGATGAGTGGCGGATCTATCATGTATTAAAATCAGCAATCGAAGAAGCTCTCAGCCCCATTTTACATACGATTCCTGATTTTGAAAAACCGGGGTTTTCCTCAGATTTTGAATTCCCTACCACGTTTACACCCAAGGAAGGTCAAGCTAACCCAGATCAGGAAGGATTGCACTTGACCCATGGGGATACGGGTAACAATTTTCAACCTGCATTGGATCGGGCCAAATCCTATGCATCCCAATTGGCCACACGGCCGGATCCTGATACTGGGCGCGTTGATTTAGAAAAAATTTGGCAAGTCCATAGTAAATATATTGTTTCGCCCATTACCAGCGGATTGGTCATTATCGACCAGCATGTGGCTCATGAACGAATTATATACGAAGAAGTCATGGCTGCATTTGACGCGAACCCCATGGCGGCCCAGACACTGCTTTTCCCCGAAGTAATGGAATTTTCTCCCGATGAATACTCCACCTTGCTGGATGTGTTACCTTATTTAGAGAAAATGGGATTTCGCATGAAGGAATCCGGAAAAAATA
>PAXB01000007.1 GCA_002715035.1 Fidelibacterota bacterium | reverse complement strand
TGGAATTGGGAATGAATCAGTGTATAATGCCGGATTTGCATTGTCCAAATATTTGTCTGTGAAGTATGGTTCTGAATCATTAAAAAAGATTATGGCTTCTTTGAGCAAACCCATGAATTATTCAATTAATAAAGGCATGAAATACGGGACGGGAAAAGAGGGAAAAAAAGTATATGATGAATTTGTAACTGTATTAGAAACGCGATATGAAACGTTAACACAATCTGTCTTGGAAAATGAAGTGAAAGGACGCATCATTCAAGATAACGGCTCAGCAAATTTATTTCCGACGTGGAATGAAGACGGTTCAAAAATAGCTTTTTTGTCGAATAAAGATCACGATTATTTTGGTAGTACAGATTTGTTCATTTACGATATGAAAACGAAGGATTTGAAAAAAATCGCCAAGGGTATTTATTCAAAACCTGCATGGAATAAAAATGTCATTTATTACTCAAAAAAGGCGATGAAACCCAATAAAGTAGGATCGAGGTACTATGATCTTTATGAATATAATTTTAGGACAAAAAAAGAATTTCAAATCACCCGGGATGGTAGAGCATTTTCTCCAGTGTTTAGTTCCAATGATAGTACATTATTTTATTTATCAACGAAAGATGGCACCCATAATATTTTTAAAATAGATCTCAATTCAAAATTCACAGAACAAATGACCCGTTTAAATAATAGAGAAATATTGGGTGGATTAAACTATGATATGAAAAATAATCGATTAATTTATGATATAACCACTCATCATTTTAAGGATATTCATTACTTGTCTTTAGCAGATAGTAAATCAGGTGGTATGATGGAAAATGCGTTATGGGATGAGCGTCAGGCAGATTTCATATCAAAAGGAATGGTTTATAGTGATGACCGGTCCGGGATTTTTAATCTGTACTTTATTGGGAAAGATAGCCAAGGTTATTTAACAAATGTCCCCGGCGGTGCTTTTATGGCTGATGTCCATAAAAGTGGTAAAATCGCCTATTCATTATTTGAAAATGGTGCATATAAAATTGCAATATTAGATTCCATTTCAATGATGAGTGATTCCAATGTGGGCTATACACCGCTTTACTTTCAACGAAATAAAAACTTATCGGCTCCCATGAAAGAAAAAATTGATATAGGTCCATCCAAATATAAAGATCACTTTCCGCCCATGTTTACCATGCCTCGTGTCACCATGGATTATGGCACTTTTAAACCGGGGTTTTATTTTTATTCATCGGAAATATTAGAAAAAGTATCTCTAATTGGAGGTGCTTCTGTTAATCGATCTATAGATTTGGATTTATTTTTTTTATTTGAGTATAAACATTTATATCCGACATACTTTTTTGAAATGTTTTACCTCACGCGAAATACAGAAGAACGAACTGCCTATTCTGTGTATAATTTGGATAGTAATTTAAAATTTAGATTGATCGAATTTCGTGGAGGATTACGCATTCCATTTTATGGATCTAGTTTTGAATTATTTGGAAGTTGGTCTCGCTACCGCGCTTCTATTAAAGATGAAGTGGTCGGAAAGCCTCAACTCCAATCCGGTTTTGGATATGATTATTTCTTGGGCAATAAAGCAGGGGTAAAGTGGTCACTCAAGCAGTATAAAAAGCGCATAGATCAGAATATTAATCCAGTGGGTTATGAATTGAATGTGAATGTGGCCCAAGAGTGGAATCAATTTATTGAAGGTTTGGATTTGTCCGAATCAGGTACCTTAATATCAAAGTTTAATAAACATAATCTGGTTCGATCAGAAATAAATGGAAAATATTTATGGGATATTCCCAAAACAAACCGATGGACGCTTTCTATGGGAGGTCAAGTTGGTTGGATTTCCAATACTTCTGCTGATTCATTTTTCCACTTTTTTGCCGGAGGTATGCCTGGATTGAAGGGATATCCATTTTACAGTCTTGAAGGCACCAATATGGCCATTGGGGAACTTGGATTAAGAATACCCTTGTTTCGTGAAAAACATATTTCAATGGGTTGGTTCATGCTTCAACACGCCACCATAGGTTTTATCGGTCAATCAGGAGATGCTTGGAACCGTGTTATATCTTCATTTAGCGCGAAGCATTCTGCAGGAATTGAACTGAGATTCTCCGGTTATTCTTTTTATAATTATCCCACATCTATCAGCTTGGAATATCACCGAGGGTTAAACAAATTCCAAATGGATATTGGAGATGGAAAACCTATACAATATGGCGGTGAAAACCGAATGTACTTCACGATTTTATTCGGATTTTGAAATGAAAACAATCGTATTAAAAATATGTTTATTATCCATTGGATTCTCCCAAATAAATCCATTTGAATTTTCATATTATTCAGTTCAAATGGATTCGGTAGGTATTCCTCCACCTGCCAAGGCTATGTTTAAATCATTGCTTATCCCAGGATGGGGGCAAATTCATAATAAAGAGGCATGGTGGAAGCCCGTTCTTTTCGCAGGGCTGGAGACAATTGGGTGGCTCTCTTCAAGCCGTTATGGTAACCGCGCTGAGGATATTCGGAGGAAATTTGAAGCGTTTGGCGACATTCATTGGGAATTAGAACGATGGTATAGCAGAACNCAAACTATTTTTCCGGANCGTTGGNNGGANATTNTTATTGGGACCCATAAGCTTGGGTTAAAAATAGGTGGNAATTATTNTNATACTGATCAATTAACNGAATTATTAAACCGATATTCCTGGTNNGATATTTCGGTNATTCGCGATAGAGATTTCTACGAGAATATTGGTAAGTANGATCAATTCGTTGGNGGGTGGGATGATNCGTATGATGATCCATTTGATTCCGCAGGTAATTGGTGGACGGTNCAAAAAGGTAGTGNAGAGTCAATCATACTCACTCAACAAAAANATTATTATCGCGATCTTCGACATCAGAGTAATTTATTGAAACATTATTCTCGCTATGCCGTTTCGGTGGTGATGTTTAATCATATTNTCAGTGGATTGGATGCAGCGTGGNTTGCNAATAAAAAGGAAAANNNTCTNCCGGGNTTTCACCTGAATTATGATCCGCTNAATAAGTGGGGAGTTGGNGGTGTGGGAATNACTTTTACGTGGTAAATTCCTCGTTCAAAAATTGAAAGAAAGAAANGATTTAATGCGTATTGNAGCNGTTNTTTTATTGTGTATGNCAATAGCCTTTACCGGGTGTGCCGGAAATAAACCTATCCGAGACATTGACTATAAGGCAGAGTTTGAGAAAGGAAAAGCCGCCTTTAATAAAAAGAAATATGTGAAAGCTCAACTACTCTTTAATACGGTAGTGATTGGTGCATCCCATACGGAATTGGGAGATGACGCCCTCTTTTACCTGGGGGAGTCCCATTATTTCGCCAAAGAATATATTTTAGCCATTGCGGAGTATGACCGTTTAATTCGCAAGATGCCTTTCAGTCCATTTGTGGAGCAGGCTAGGTATCGGATAGCGAAATCGTATGTCATCTTATCTCCTAAATATTTTCGTGATCAAACCTATGCTGATAAAGCATTAGGAAAATTACAAGAATTTATTGATGACTATCCAGTATCTAATCGGATTTCGGAAGCAGAAATTGATATTAGAGAATTGAGAAATAAAATGTCTCATAAAGCCTATGAAACCGGTATTCTTTATATGAAATTAGAAGAATACAAATCTGCTTTAATTACATTTGTGCAAGTGACTGATTTGTATTATGATACGGATTTTATTGACCTCACCCATTTGAAAATTATCGAATGCCATTTTCAAAAGGGAGAAATAGATGAAGCCCGGGCACATTACGATTTAAAAAGGAAAAATATTGAGAATATCAAAATGGACGATCTCGTTGACGAATGGTTTATTCGAGGTGAAGTTATTGACAGGATTGAGCTCGAGTGAAAACCTGTTTATTTGGCGGCACGTTTGACCCTCCCCACTTTGGACATTTAATTGTGGCACAAACGATTTTTGAAGCAGAACATTTTGATAAAATTGTATTTGTTCCCGCTCATATTCCACCGCATAAAAAGGAACGAAAAATTTCCTCAGTTGCGCTTCGCCTTGAAATGCTCAAAATTGCCACAATGGATAATCCGAATTTTGAAATATCCGATATTGAATTAAAGCGGGGCGGCATATCTTATTCTCTTGAAACGATCCATACTTATAAAGAGCAAACCGGATTGGATCGAGAAGATTTGTATTATCTAATTGGTAGTGATTCCCTTAAACAGTTTCAGACGTGGCAAAACCCAAAAGCAATTTTAGAAGAGTGCCAGTTAATTGTGGCCATCCGGCCGGGTTTTCGTCCGAGTGATATTCCAAACTGGATTCTGGCAAAAGTACAGTTTGCTAATATTCCTCGAATCGAAATTTCTTCAACGCAAATCCGTGCCCGATGGGTTGAGGATAAAACCATTCGATATATGGTAACACAGCCGGTCTGGACATATATTAATAAACATAATTTATATTAGATTTAATCGGCCAATGTTTAAAATCTCAGACCTTATCAATGCACATAATTCCTCTTTAATTTCCCACGATGAGAGGGAGGACACAATGGGATCTTATATTTCCGTTTATTTATTAATATGTTGATGACAAGCATAATTTATTTAGCCGTCGGTTCAGCTATGCTGTATTTCGGTGCGGAGTGGATCGTAAAAGGTGGTGTCAGCATTGCAGATCGCTTGGGTATTACACCCTTGGTGATTGGATTAACTATTGTTGCTTTTGGCACGTCCCTACCGGAACTTATTGTGAGCATTATTGCAGCGATGGAAGGAAGTTCCGAAATCGCCGTTGGGAATGTGGTGGGTTCAAATATTGCGAATGTTGGTTTGGTGCTAGGATTAAGCGCAATCATTTTCCCCATTTCAATTCACTACGGCCACCTCAGGCGTGATTTATTTATCTACTTGGGTGTATGTGCTTTATTTGTACTATTTGCTTTTGATGGACGTATAAGCCGTTTTGAAGGAATGATATTATTTATCAGCCTTATTTTTTATGTGCTGCTGAGTATTAAGCATCCCAATGGAGAGGAGTCTAGTTCTGAAGAGGGTACCAAAGGATCATTGGGGAGATTGGCTGCATATATTGCTGCAGGTATAGTTTTATTGGCTTTTGGTGCCGATCTATTTGTGGATGGAGCCATTTTTCTGGCACGATTATTGGGTGTATCTGAAATTGTCATCGGTATGAGTGTGGTGGCGTTTGGGACCTCTCTGCCAGAGTTAGCCACATCTGCCATAGCAGCATACCGAAAGGAGAGTGCCATATCCATTGGTAATATTATTGGTTCTAATATATTCAACATTCTATCTGTATTAGGGATAGCATCGATGGTTCAGCCATTGGATTCTCCAAAATCAATCATGCATTTGGAAGTGCCCATGATGATTGGATTCGGGGTTGCCATGATTTTTATTGCAAAACTTTCCCAACCTATAAACAGGTTTACGTCATTTTTACTCTTAGTGGGTTACCTTAGTTTTTTGTATCTCCTGTTTTAACCATGATTAAAACAGATTAGATTAATCCCATGATTCGACTTGATAACGCATCATATTCGTATACAAAAGGCAGTGGCGTCTCGAATATAAACCTGACCATCGGTGATGATGAGTTTGTATTCATTATTGGTCCAACTGGTTCCGGCAAGACTACACTACTCCGAATGGTTTACATGGATTTGATGCCACAAGTGGGGAAGGTGGTTGTAGATGAATTTGACTCTAAAAGAATTAAATCGAGAAAAATTCCGTTTTTACGTCAAAAAATCGGTATGGTTTTCCAGGATTATCATTTGTTAGATGATCGGAATTTATTTGAAAATATCGCCTTATCATTGCATGTTTTGGGATGCGCAAAAGATGAAATTGTTGATCGTGTTACAGAATCTCTCGAGGAAGTTGGGCTTGATGGAAAAGAAGATCGTTATCCCGAAGAATTATCCGGCGGGGAACAGCAGCGCGCCTGCATCGCTCGGGCATTGGTAAAAGATCCGGATATTATATTAGCAGATGAACCAACAGGAAATCTGGATCCCGTGACTTCTTTTGAGTTGATTAAATTATTGGAAGAAGTCAATCGGGAAGGGACCGCCATAATCATGGCCTCTCATGATTACAATTTGATTAAAGGCCGAGGGCATAGAATAATCGAAATCCAGGATGGAAGTGTGAGGCAGTCTTAATGGATAAAATGATGTTCNTGTTGTCTGAGGGAGTCAAAAACCTTTGGCGCCATAAACTCACTGCTTTNACAGCAATCTTTTCAACATTCCTCACACTATCGGTGGCGGGTTCGTTGATGATTGTGGGACAAAATACCAATAAGATTATTGAATATCTTCGTGGTAAATATAAAATTGAAGTATTTTTTAAAGAAAATNTATCTGATAAGCAAATTGCTTCCGTTGTAGAGGAGTTCAATAAAATAAATGGCGTTCGATCTACGACATTGATATCGAAAGCTGATGCAGGAAAAATATTCAAATCTCAATTTGGCGAAAATATTTTAGATATTATTGGTTACAATCCATTACCCGCCAGTTGTGTCGTGAATGTAGTCAAATTTCAAAGTGATAAAATGAACATCATGCCCATTGTAGAACGCATAAAAAGTTATACTGAAGTTGATGAAGTCCAATATCAGGGTAGACTCATATATCGAATCGAAACCTACTATCAAAAATTTGTTCAAATAATGACAGTTCTACTCATTTTGATATTGATTATTTCAGTATTCATAATTTCAAATACGGTTCGGTTGACAATAATTGCGAAAAAAGAACTCATTNAAGCATTGCAATTGATTGGTGCAACGCGATCATTTGTAAAAGCACCCTTTGTTATTGAGGGCGTTTTCCACGGTTTGATAGGAGCGATATTAGCATCGGCATTTTTAATCGTCGGTTTAGAAATTGGCTCCGGAATTACGGATTCCATTATCAAATTAAAAATTCAATATAGTCCATTTGTCCTTATTGGCATATTATCATTCTTGAGTGTNGTGATCAGCTTTTTAGGCAGTAGCAGGGCTATCTCAAGATTTTTAAAATAGAAATGATTCACCTCTTGACTGATGAAAATTAATACATCTAATTTTACTAGCTATGTTACCTATTAATATTCCAGATTTGACGGATAGGGAAGCGGCCATTCTTTCCGCTGTTGTTGAGTGCTATATTGAGTCCGGTATCCCGGTTTCTTCGGGATTCCTTACAAAAAACTGCGGTTTGAATATTTCTTCAGCAACAATTAGAAANGCCATGTTNTCTCTTGAGNAAAAAGGTTACCTAACCCATTTACATACCTCCGGTGGCCGAATCCCTACTGANATAGGTTATCGCTTTTATGTNAATATAATTCCGGAATACCAGGTATTGGATAATCAGATTACGGAAAAAATAGAGCAGGAATTGTTAATCATATCTAATAATGTGGATGAATTATTAGATGCCACTGCATTTATGCTCGCAAAGGTGAGCCATATGTTTGGCGTAATACTGGTCTCCGGATATCAAAAGAGCATGCTAACCGACATTGAATTAGTTGCGCTTGAAGGGAATCGCGTCATGCTTGTATTGGCAATGGATACGGGATCCGTAGAATCTATTGTGCTAAACCTAAATTTGACCATTCAGCCAAAATTAATTCAAAAGATTACCCGCATTTTGAAGGAAAGACTGGTTGGATTTTCGTTGAAAGAAATTCAATCCACCATAAACAGCCGCTTAAATGATACAGAAATGTATTCCCATGAACTGGTACAAATTCTGATAAAGAATAGTAATAAATATTTTCATATTGATAATAATAANTCAATATATACTTCATCAGCTAATGTATTACTTGANCAGCCNGAATTCCAAGACATATCTAANTTTCAACGCATTTTACCTGCGTTGGATAAAACATATTTAAATAATCATTTTAAAATAAATTTTACGGATCAATCAAATCAGACACTCATTGGAAATGAAAATGAGGATGAGTTGTTAAATGATTGTGCCATTATCACTACCCAGTTTGACAGTGAACTTATCAAAGGAAGAATTGGAGTTGTTGGACCCAAACGTGTTCCATACATNTCTGTNCAAGCCACTCTGGAAAAATTTGCGGAGATAATTCATAATGCCCTCTAAAAAGATAGATAAAAAGGTAAAAACGAAACCCAANGCNGCGAAGCTTTCCCCAACAGCAAAGCTCAATGAAAAAATAGATATATTGAAAGCCGAATCGGAAATCAAAAGTGACAGGTATTTACGATTAAAAGCTGAATTTGATAATTATCGTCGGCGAAAGGAAANAGAATTTATNAGTTTGTTGAAATATGATGGTGAATCAGTCATAAAACAATTTTTATCTGTTTTAGATGATTTAGAGAGGTTATCCAAAGCGTCGGATGAAAATGGCGAAAATAATTCAGATAAAATCAAAGAAGGCATNGAACTGATTAAAAATAAAATAAATAAACGTTTTGCAGATATGGAAGTTACNTCCTTTAGTGAGCCAGGAGAAATAGCCGACCCGGAATTGCATGATGCNCTCNTGATGCGTTCTGAAAAAGGAAAAAAAGAAAACGANATATTGGAGGTTTTTGAAAAGGGATATCGATATAAAGATCGTGTTATTCGTCATGCCAAAGTGGTTGTGAATCAAGCATCATGATAGATTTATACGACATTCTGGATGTAAGCAATGGCGCCAGTGATAATGAAATCAAAAAGGCCTATCGCAAGATTGCCATGAAATACCACCCGGACAAAAATCCTGGGGATTCAGAAGCAGAACAAAAATTTAAAGATGCAGCGGACGCCTATTCCATACTATCGGATAATCAAAAAAGAAGGCAATACGATCAATTCGGCCATGCTGGCGTGGGATTAGGGGATACTCCGGGTGGTGGTGGCTTTCAGGGACATATGTCCATGGAAGACATTTTCAGTAGCTTTGGCGATATCTTTGGTGGCGATTTTGATCCGTTTGGCGGTATGTTTGGCAGTGGTGGACGAAGGGGCGTTCGAAAAGGCCGNGATTTAAAGGTAGCTCTNAAATTGGATTATTCAGAAATCGTGACAGGTGTAGATAAAACGATTAAAATTAAACGCCATGAAACTTGTGATTCATGTTCCGGGAGTGGTGCCAAGTCGGGAACTATGCCCACATCATGTCGCCATTGCAGCGGGTCTGGACAAATTCGTCAAATGTCACAATCATTTTTTGGTCAATCCGTTGTGGTTCGGGAATGCCCAGTTTGCCATGGATCCGGTGATATGATTGAAAATCCATGTCGNTCATGTGGCNGAAATGGTATNATNCGCAAAACNGTAGAAATAAAAGTCAAAGTTCCCGCCGGTGTTGCAGAAGGAAATTACATGACCCTCAACAGACAAGGAAACAAAGGACCTAAAGGAAATAATCCTGGCGATTTAATTGTATTTTTTGAAGAAAAAGACCATCCCGTTTTTACGCGTAATGGGGAAGATGTGATTACGGAAGCACAGATACAATTCCATGAGGCAGCGTTAGGAGTTAATCTTGAAGTACCTACATTAGATGGCAAGGCTAAACTAAAAATTCCGGCAGGGATTCAGTCTGGACAAATATTACGTATGCGCGAGAAAGGATTTCCAAGAGTTCGTGGGTCATCCCGTGGAAATCAATTGGTAAAAATACAGATAAAGACTCCTAAATCACTTACGAGTAAACAGAAAAAACTGCTCGAAGAATTATCGTCGTTAAATGGACAATCGAAGCCTGTATTTACACGTGTAGAGTTAGATTGAGCATTTTTACCCAGCAGGAAAAATTAATCATAAAATTTCTGCTTGGTGTCATTATGCTTGGCATTGTCGTGACAGGTTACCGACATTGGTTTGNCGAATCAGTCCCCTCAGCGGAAAAAGAAATTTTGGCCTTTCAAGCGGCGGCTGTGCGGGTGGCAGAGGAAAAAGAAAAAAATCCCAATGAAAACAGGCAGAATCAATTACTGAAAAGTGTTAATATTAACACCTCAGATAAAGCTGATATAATGACAATTCCTAGAATTGGTCCTGTGACTGCTGAAAGAATTATACTCCATAGGGAAGACCATGGATTATTTAATTCTGTAGAAGAATTATTAAATGTAAAGGGTATTGGCCCTAAAACATTAGAAAAGATAAGAACCTATATAAAGATTGAGGATTGACTAAATGTCGGATAAAAACATTTCTGAATTATTGAAAAAAAGAAAGATGCATTCTGATTTATTGGAATTTGCCATTGTCTTGGCTTTTATTTTTCTAATTATCAGTATTTATGTTCCAAGAGCGATTTGGGATGAAGAAGAATTATATGAAACCCAAAGTCGATTCAATATGGAAAATATGTTTGACGTTCAAGATTTTTATAATTCCCTTATGGAAGATTATAATCCCGATGGCCTTTGGGCAATTAAAGTCGTAAACTCGGTTCGAGATTCCCTTACCGGAGATTCAACCTATCTTGGTGAACAGCCCATTACATTAAATGATAAATCTTTTACTGTAAATGTTCCAAAGGGGTATAATATTGATTTTGACACCACATTTGGTTTTCCAATGACACGTCGAGATACAATTCAGGATACGACAGCTACAATCGTTTTGTTTTCTGAGGATTTATCCCGGAATGATACCATATATATTCAAAAGAAAAGATTAGGTCATTTTCAATCGGACTCAAATTTTGTCGCTTTTTTAGATGAAGTAGGAACCGAACGCGTAGAAGTTGTGAATTATTATGATACTTACATGCCTGATTCTTCTATGTACTTTTGTCCGGTGACAGAAAAACCATATTTAATATCTATAAAGGATGAAGGCAATACAGTTCGAGTAGATAGTCCCATCGAAGAAACAGTAGTTCGAAATCGGTATGCCATTTTTGCTTTTAAAGCAGGGAACCATGGATTTATTGACGACGGTTCCAAAAGTTGGGATAGGTGATTATTCAAAGGGTTCACTAAGTGATCCATCTTGCTATTTCAGATAGCCATCTATTATGTGCCCAATGGTTCGTAAAAGATGGTCGTCAAATTCTGACTTCTTTTTCTTATAAAGCACTTCCCAAACCTCTTGATGTGTTCAATCATTCGGAATCAGAAATAATTTCTGTATTAAACGCGGGATTGCATTTAATTCGAGAAGACATTCTTTTTGAAGGAGATAAAGTATACGTAACCATTCCCGATGATTATTGTAAATCTGTAATGGTGTCAGTGGATTCGGATTTGACTGAAAATGATGGGTGGGAATTTGCACAGTGGACCATTAATCATCGATGGCCAACTCAAGGTTCATTTCAATATTATGGAAGATCATTTCCGGGAAAATCGCAATCTGTTTTTTCCGTTCGGGTGCCGACTATTTTTATTGAACCAATAAAATTGGCCATCCAGGAATTGGGAGGTGATCCAATATGGATGGGAACAGAATCCAGTGCATTTTTTGGACTTTATCCGGAAACAGGATGTACTATATTTCTTCCAACAAGTAATGGATATAGATATTATCAATATTCTCAAGACTGTTTTCAAAACGGAACGGCACGATATATAAAGAATCTATGGAAACTGCATTCCATTGTAGGAAGCCATTTGGAAGGAGATGTATTTAAAGAAAATTTNCTTTTTGCAGGAAAATTATCTGAAAAAAGAAAAGCCAATTTCAAAGGCAGAAAAATAAAACAACTGACTGCATTAGATGGTGTTTCTCTAGAAGGGGAAACCCTCCCCAAAAATATTAAGGAAGATGATTTATATATATTAACAGCAATTGCTACAGGACATATGCATGGTGTTACGCTTGATTTTTTTAACCGACCCGGCCTACAATATTATCAATATGAAAAGCCAGAAGTACAAGAAACAACTATACCAGAACGCGTTAAAACCGAAAAGAAAAAGCTGAAGAAAAAGAAATTAAGGTCCAAAAAGAAAAAGATTAAAAAAGATAGAAATTTGCTTCAACCAGCACTTTATATATTTTTCTTCACCATCATAGCCATTATGCTGACGTATGATCAAAAACCTGAACTGTTTGATTTTGTTTATTTTAAAAACGTTGATCAAAAGTCAGAAATTTTAAGTGCACCAGATTCTGGGATCGTGCCAATTGCGGTACAAAAGGATGAACCACCTAAATCTAAAATTCCAAAGTTCGTGATTGATTCCCAAAGTTTAATATCCGTTGCAAGCCGAACGCTGCAAATGACTGGTTCACNACATATCACTTTATTATCCATTGGAGGGGGNCAAATGGATTTAGAATTNGTTGGAGACAAAACGATGGATGCGCCCATAGACTCTCTGGGTGATGTTTTGAACTATTCACTTCGGCAGGTGAGAGCGGATAGTCTTTTTAAACATGGTTATTTAGTTAANTATTCAATTATAGATAAACCATTGAACCATTCAAATATAGAGATTGAANCACTAGAATCAATGGTTTCNAATATTGAATTTTCTTTCATAAAAGTACTGGAACCCATTGAAAGGGAGGGTCAGGTTCAAACGCCTATAATCGTTAAAATAAGTGGTATGGATCATATAAATGATATCTTACTAAAATTATCTGCCTCAGGGGGAAATCTGGCTTTAGAAAAATTGGTTTATATTAATGAATNTGAAAATNTAAATCAATCTGCCATTTTTTATATTTCACTATTTTCTCCTCATAATTCAGACGCACAGGGGTAATTTATGCAAATTCANGCCGGCCGGTATAAAGGCCGTCGGATTAAAACGGTGGCCAACGTNTCATATCGCCCCACAATGGCNCTTGTCCGAAAAAGTTTGTTTGATATGCTCGGTGATTTAACTGGGTATCATGTGTTAGATTTATTNTCTGGTTCGGGAATTCTTGGATTTGAAGCGGCCAGCAGAGGTGCGAAATCAGTGACATTTGTTGAAAACAGCATGAGGATTAATTCCTTATTAAAAATAAATGGATCATTCTTTAAGGAGACTGATGTTAATTATGTTCGAATGGATGCATTGAAGTTTCTGAAACAATCTAATTGTTTTGATTTAATTCTTGCCGACCCACCTTATGAATACGACCAATTTGATTTGTTGATTGAATCATGTATAAATCAGTTAAATGAAAATCGGTTTTTTATACTTGAATCTTCCCTCCAAACGTATTCAATTCCACCTATAAGAGTAAAGGAATATGGCGACACTCGGCTATCATTTTGGAAAAAAGAACAATGAGAACTATTATATATCCCGGCACATTTGACCCCATTCACTGTGGTCATATTGACATTGCAGAGCGGGCATCAGTATTATTTGATAAGGTAATATTCGCCATTGCAGTGAATTCAGAAAAGAATCCATTATTTACAGCAAAGGAACGAATTGATCTAGTATTGGGCGCCACAACTCACCTTTCAAATGTTGAAGCATATTCAATTGATGGACTAGTGGCTGATTTTGCCCGAGAAAAAAATGCAGTGGCATTGATTCGAGGTCTTCGCCATGTATCCGATTTTGAATTTGAATTTCAAATGGCCACAATGAATCATCATTTAAATTCTGATGTTTCAACACTGCTGATGGTAACCTCAGAAAATTTCATTCATATTAATTCAACTGTTGTTAAAGATGTGGCACGTCTCAAAGGCAATATATCAAAATTTGTCCCGTCGAATGTTATGGCAAAATTGAACGAAAAATATTCTCAATAATAATTTTATTTTATTTTTGTAACATTACCGATAATACTGATTCTCGGTTTTCTGTAAATTCCACACCTGTTTTTTAGGACAAAACAAACCAAATGCCTACTTACGATTACAAATGTGAAAATTGTGACCATATGTTTGAATACTTTCAGGCAATGTCTGATCTACCATTAAAAAAATGTCCTGAATGTACTGGAAAAATACGTCGATTGGTTAGTGGCGGCTCAGGTCTCATTTTTAAAGGGAGTGGGTTTTATCTCACCGATTATGCTAAAAAGAATTCAAATGACAAAAAAACAGAAAAGCCAACGAAAACAGAAAAGAAGAAAACCGTAAAAGAAAGTACAAAATCATGAGTGTTGCGATTCAAGGTGAAAAAATATTATTTATGCATGGTCAATTAAGGGTACCAAATTGTCCTATCATTCCGTTTATCGAAGGGGATG
Organism: Fidelibacterota bacterium; assembly: GCA_002715035.1. Taxonomy (GTDB): domain Bacteria; phylum Fidelibacterota; class Marinisomatia; order Marinisomatales; family TCS55; genus TCS55. The sequence continues at coordinate 35 of PAXB01000007.1, read as the reverse complement.
GAATTGGCCCAGACATATGGAAAGCAGCTCAAGCT
>PAXB01000006.1 GCA_002715035.1 Fidelibacterota bacterium | reverse complement strand
TCATTGATCTTATCATCAAATCCAGAGGGGTAGAGCACGATTGTCGGATTGATCGGTTGCCCATTTTTCTTCATATGAAAACAGTGCGACTCATGGGCCATGCCGGTTCTGATGTAGAAGTGGGATACCTATCGCTGGCAGATATTGAAGCTACAGAATTCAATGATCCTTTACTCCATTCAGCACGAATTTTGATAGAGAATAATTGTTTATCACCCGATGAAATAGTACGGCTTTATGAATCAAAAAGATCACAAGTGAATCATGTTTTTAATGCTGCAACGCTTCGCCCCAAACTTGAGTCTGCCAAAGATGTAATGGAATCCATTACAGCGAANCAATCATCAAGAAANATACCGAAGCAACCTATTCAAAAAGCCCGCCAAGATCTCTTTGGGAAAGAGTTTAAACGGATGGATCAATCTCATCATATGGCAAAATTGATTAATTATACTTTATCAGATTTAATGCTTCGCTACGAAAATACTTTGGTNTTTGGCCAAGATGTGGCACAAAAAGGTGGCGTGTATCATGTGACTGCTGATCTTTACAAACAATTTGGAATTCGCCGCGTATTTAATAGTCCATTNGATGAAACATCAATCATTGGATTTGGAATGGGATTTGGTCATAACGGTTTTGTTCCTATTCCAGAAATTCAATTTTTAGCTTATCTTCATAATGCCGAAGATCAATTGCGTGGCGAAGCTGCCACACTCCCTTTTTTCTCAAAAGGTCGATTTACCAATCCAATGGTTTTACGTGTGCCGGGATTGGCATATCAAAAAGGATTTGGTGGACATTTTCATAATGATAATTCCTTAACCATTTTTAGAGATATTCCAGGGTTAATTCTTGCGGTACCATCCAATGGTGTAGATGCATCAAAAATGCTTCGAACCGCTGTTCGGGAAGCGTACNAAAATGGTCGAATTACCGTTTTTNTAGAACCGATTGCTCTTTATATGAAAAAGGATCTTTACAAACCAAAAGATGGTAAATGGACTTTTCGATATCCAGAGGTTGAAGAAGAAATTCCTTTGGGGGAATTTGAAGAATATGGAAAGGGAAAAGCACTTACAATTATTACTTATGGGAATGGTTTATATTTATCACTCCAAGCCCAAAAAGAGATTGAAAAGAAGCTGAAGAAAAAAATAAAGATTATTGATTTGNGNTGGTTGTCTGATATAGATGTTCAAAAATTATTAAAAGCTATTGGTANATGTGAAAATGTACTNATTGTTGATGAGTGTCGAANAACAGGATGTCATGGCGAAGGATTATTTGCTCAATTAGTGAGTNATTNTAATAAACCATTGAATATNAAACTTCATGCAGCAGAGGATAGTTTTATTTCAATNGGNGTTGCNGCNACNGCAACANTNCCCAGTAANGAGTCTATANTNGAGAATGCTTTGGAGCTGGTGAATGGCTAAAGANCGNATCGTTGTCATTTGTCCNGGGCGGGGGNCCTACANTCGAGANACATCNGGCNATTTAGNTTCTTTTGGNGNATCNGCAAANANNCANATTNCTTATATGGATGAAAAACGAAAATTGGCCGGNGAACCNACAATATCTGACCTGGATTCAATGCAATTCCGAGCCAAAATNCATATGGCNGGAGAACATGCATCACCACTCATTTACGCCTGCAGTTTGGCGGACTTTNTATCCATTGATCAAAATAAATATGAGGTTGTTGCCATCACAGGGAATTCAATGGGCTGGTATAGTGCTTTGGCATTAAGTGGTGCTTTGACTCATGAAAATGCATACGCTTTAATTGATACCATGGGATCCATGATGAAAGGCGGAATCATGGGTGGACAAATTATTTATTCACTTGTAGATGATAATTGGCATATTGATGATGCTAAAAAAGAAATTGTATTAACCGAAATTAAAAATGTAGGTGCTCATGTTTCTATTTTTCTTGGAGGATATTTGGTCATTGGTGGTGAACAATCAGCATTGGATACGCTTTTAAAGACATTACCTGCNAAGGATAATTATCCNTTNCAATTACCGTTTCATGCTGCTTTTCATACACCTTTGTTAGAATCAATTTCAAGAAAAGCATTCGGATTATTNCCCCAATCTATTTTTCAAAAACCTGTTGTTCCACTGGTGGATGGACGCGGAAAAATTTGGTCACCTTTTAGCACAGAGATTAAAGATTTGCACCAGTATACGTTAGGACATCAAGTGACACATGCCTATGATTTTTCAACATCAATTACAGTAACAATGAAAGAATTTTGTCCAGATAAATTGGTACTTCTTGGACCAGGGAATTCTCTGGGTGGTGCCATAGGTCAAATGATGATTCAAAATAATTGGCTGGATGTGGATTCGAAAAAATCATTTTCATCACGCCAAAAAAATAATCCATATCTAATTTCAATGGGAATGGAAGAACAACGGAAAATGGTATGCTAATCGGNCAACAAATAGAAATATTAGATTCAACGCTTCGGGAAGGTGAACAAACGCCAGGTGTCTCTTTTACTGTGGGCCAAAAGATTGCACTGGCTAAACGATTGGATACTTTTGGAGTCGATTTTATTGAGTTAGGTCACCCAGCTGTATCTCCTGATGTTTATGAAGCGGTAGAAGCATTAAATGACCTTGATCTAATTGCAAAGAAAATGGCTCATGGCCGGGCGGCAAAATCAGATATTAACGATGTTGTAGCCATCGGTGTGGGCTGGATGGGCATTTTTTTTGGAACATCTCCATTAAGCTTGAAACACAAATTCAATATAACAAAATCTGAAGCATTAATTCGCATTGAGACTGCTGTAAAATATGGAAAAGACAAAGGGCTCAAACTCCGATTTACGGCGGAAGATGCCAGTCGGACTGATTTAGGCTTTCTAATTCAAGTTGGACAATTAGTTCAAAAATCAGGTTGTGATCGATTCAGTTTGGCAGATACCGTTGGATGTCTCACACCGACACAAACAAAAAAATTAGTGAGCCGAATCGTTTCAGAATTGGATATACCTGTTCATGTTCATTGCCATAATGATTTTGGGATGGCAACGGCGAACGCATTGTCTGCTCTGGAATCGGGCGCCCAATGTGTAGATGTTGCGGTGAATGGATTGGGAGAACGATGCGGCCTTCCGCCTTTAGCAGAAGTGGTGACAGCTTTAACCAATATTTATAAAATAAATGGGAATTGGGATTTGGGATTGATTCCAGAATTAACTGATATGGTNGCTTCATTTTCTAAATTGGATTCAAATGCTAATCAACCCATTATAGGAAAAAATGCATTCACTCATAAAGCGGGTCTCCATGTGAAAGCGNTGGTGAAGGAACCAAAATCTTACGAAGCTATTTCACCGGAATCANTTCATCGGAAACGTCATTTCGTAATTGATAAATTCACAGGTGCCGCAGCGCTAATAAATAAGTTGGAAGGAATTGGAATTAAAGTNAGTNGTCAAAAATTAGATCCAATATTAAAAGAGATTAAACTTCATTCAGAAAAGGTGAACTGGGAAGATAAAGAACTTATTTCTCTTATTAAATCAATGGGAATAAAGGTGTAATTTTTATGTCAAACTATACAGGAAAATCATGAAAAAGTTAGGACCCGATTTTTATAATATAACCGATTTATTAACTGAAGAAGAATTGCTCATTCAGCAGACGGCGTATGACTTTGTTCAAACTGAATTTATGCCTGTAATCAATGAGCATTATGAGAATGCTACATTTCCCATGGAACTCGTTCCCAAGTTGGGAGAATTGGGATTTATGGGGTCTGCATTACCGGAAGAATCCGGGGGTGCCGGTGTCAGTAATGTGGCATATGGATTAATTCTTCATGAACTGGAAAGAGGCGATTCGGGCTTACGGTCTTTTGCCAGTGTNCAAGGTGCATTGGTCATGTATCCAATCCACGCTTATGGCTCTGATGAACAAAAAGCGAAATGGCTTCCTGGTTTAGGTGCAGGTACAAAGATTGGTTGTTTTGGACTTACGGAACCAAATTTTGGTTCCAATCCAGGTGGCATGGCTACACGATGCAAAAAAGATGGTGATGGCTGGATTATTAATGGCAATAAAATGTGGATCACCAATGGCACTTTGGCGGATGTGGCTGTGGTGTGGGCCCGTGATGAAGAAGGTATCGTTCGCGGATTCTTATTGGAAAAAGGCATGGACGGATTCACATCCAGTGACATCCACGGGAAATTAAGTTTAAGAGCATCCGTAACNTCTGAACTTTCAATGGTGAATGTAAAAGTGCCCGATTCGGCACGGNTGCCCAATGTTGAAGGATTAAAAGGGCCGCTGGGCTGCTTGACTCAAGCTCGTTATGGCATTTCCTGGGGAATGATTGGGTGTGCTGTGGATTGCTACAACACAGCGTTGNAATATGCCAAAGAGCGGAAACAATTCTCCAAGCCTATCGGCGGATATCAATTGACTCAAGCNAAGTTGGCGGACATGGTGACGCGAATCACCGAATCACAATTGTTGGTCTATCGCCTGGGACGACTCAAAGATGAAGGGAATATGACTTTCCAGCAAGTCTCCATGGCGAAACGAAATAATTGTGTTTTGGCGAGAGATGTAGCCAAGATATCACGGGGCATTCTTGGGGCAAACGGTATTACAGAAGATTATCCTATTATGCGGCACATGGCCAATATTGAATCGGTCTATACCTACGAAGGCACACACGAAATGCATACGCTTATCATCGGCGAATCTGAAACAGGAATAGCGGCCTACGATTCGTAATTGATAAAATAGATATAACAAAAAAGCCCCGATAAATGCGAGGCTTTTTTATTTGGTTATATCTTCAGGTTATCTAACTACCCTTTGATATTGCATCCAATGCAACTTGTAAACTCATAATCATTCAATCTCTGGATTTGATAAAGAACATCACAGCGATCACAGCCATGATTAAAGTCATCACGAGATTTTGAGCAATGACTGGTTGGTTACCAACTGCATAGTGATACCCATCGAGCGCTGCGAACGCGCCCCAAATTGGCGCTACAACCATTCCATACTTTTTCAGATTGTCACTTGCATACATTGGAATGAACCAATGGAATGCTCCCATCGCCAACATGGACACACCCATATAGGTGCCCATCATCAATAAGTCATCTGTCGGTGTAAATCCGAAGCCTTCCATAACTGNGGAGCCAGCGAAGAGCATCATCNCACCAAATAATCCATTCCACACTGCTCCAATTTTAAAAAGATTGTTAAGATTCATTTTCTTCTCCTTTTTGGTTTTGTTTTATGATGCGTAAAATGCAATTGCTATTAAAATGATAAACATTACAACAGGGGGTATGGGAAAATCATCAGCGAATCCCCTGAACTTTGTCAATATGATTGTTGACATAATTACAATCATACCAATTCCTAGTGCGGTTAAAAGGGTGCTGGCTTGTTCTGCGGGTAAATTACGGCAATAGAGTGCCGTAAATCCAACGGTGAAAGCTGATCCACCAATTATAGATCGCAATGCTGCTGCCGGGTTCACCGCTTCTTCTGCAAGGTCTCCCATGATCTTTTGATTGGCAACTTTTGGGATTGCATTAAAGAGAACCCCAACTAATGTTAATACGCTACCGATGATGGTTAATGCTAAACTGGTTTCCATTTCTATCTCCTTTTGGTTTGTTTATCACATAATGGGNTAGTACAATATAGAATTTTTTAAATAAAAAGAAATAGCAATTTTCTCATTTGCTCAGTCTTATTAATGNGTTACAACNAATGTTAGCAACAGTATTTAATCATAAATTCTGATAACCTTTCCGTTATCCTTTCCCCTTACACTTCTTATATATGCGTTTACAACCTTAGTCATGGGGATCGGGTTATGACCAGGGAAATAATCCTTGTACTTTTCATAAGCATCCTCAACCATTCCCAGAGAAACAACATTCACTCTGATTCCATTTTCAATTTCCAACGCAACGGCTTGAACAAAGCTGTGAATTCCGCCATTAACCATTGCTGCACTAGTTGTTTTAACAACGGGGTCGTCTGCTAGAATTCCAGTCGATAGAGTTATTGAACCACTTTGATTCAANTAATTCTTTCCAATTCTGACAAGGTTAACCTGTCCCATTAATTTACTCTTTAACCCTATATAATAATCTTCTTCAGTTAAGTCATTAAAATCTGCCCATTTTGCTTCTCCAGCGATACAAATTATAGCATCAACTTGACCAGTTTTTTCAAACATTGATTTTATTGACTTACTATCTGATATATCCACTTTAATATCTCCACTTTTTCGCCCAGCAATTATTAATTTATTTTTTTCAGAAAAGTGAGTCGTCACTTTACTTCCTATAGTTCCATTTCCTCCGATTATCAGTATTTTCATAATTTACTTTTTGATTGTTTTAATTTCATTATGCTTTTCTATTTCACAAATTACACACAACGTTTTGCTAAACACAATTATTGCGTTTAGCGGGTTTACTCTTTAATATCATCCTGTGTTTGAAACCATCACCAATTATTTCGTCCCCAACACCAAAGAATCGGCCCAAATCTACCGAACAAAAATCGGTGTCTTTGAAGGTTGGGTCTCGGTACTCGTTAATGGAATTCTCTTCGTTATAAAATTGACTATTGGGCTTATGGTTGGGGCAGTGAGTGTTATAGCGGATGCAGTACATACATTGTCTGACATGGTGTCATCTGCAGTAGTTATATGGGGATTCAAACAGTCCGAAAAGCCTGCGGATGTGGAACACCCTTACGGTCATGGACGGGCAGAATATATTGCAACTCTCATCATAGCAGTACTGTTGATGGTAGCGGGGATTGAATTTATTCAAGTGGCTATTGACCGCATTCGGAATCCTGAATTGGTAACTTCTGAATGGTGGATGGTTATCGCGCTGGGTGCCACCATTATTTTGAAAGAGATTACAGCGCGGTATGCTGAATTCTTATCATCAATGATTGCTTCCGGCACACTTCATGCCGATGCATGGCACCACAGAACCGATGCCATTTCAAGTTTGTTGGTTGTAGGTGCATTGATTGCGGGAAATTACGGTTTCCCCGCCGTTGATGGCTGGGCGGGACTTGGTGTGGCGCTGTTTTTAATTTACACTGGGTTTGAGATTGCCAAAGGTGCTGTGGATGATTTGATTGGCAAGCCACCAACATCGGAAGAAGTGGAAACCATCCGGCAAATCGTCATGAATGTGGATGGTGTCCTAGGTGCCCACGATATTACAGTCCACAGTTACGGCCATGACAAATTTGCCAGTGTCCATGTGGAAATAGATGCAATAAAGTCCACGGGAGAAGCACATGATATTTCAGAAGAAGTGGAAGCCCGGCTTGAAGCATCTTTGGGTGTGGAACCCACCATACATTTAGATCCGGTGCACCCCAATGATCCCCTCGTTCAAGAGGTGATGAACCATTTATCCGAAATTACTTTGCAAGATGATCGGGTGACAGATTTCCATGACATTCGTGTGGTCAATACTGATAATCACCAGGTTATTCTGTTTGGAACCAATATGAAGATAGGAATGACCCCAAGGGATATTATTGCATGCAATCAGGATTTAGAAAAAAGTTTAAAAGAAAAATTTGGTGATTATGAAGTGCAGATTAAAGTGTCACCCATGCACCGTTATTGATCAGGAAATTTCACCGGANTAAAACCGGTTTTCTTGTCCATCTATTTCTAATACAGCTGATCCCGCCTCACCNAAAGATTTAAAAATACCATTCACTATTTCATTCCCGTGATGAAAGTGTACTGTTTCATTTAAATGGCCACAGGCAGCTTCCCAATGGGATTGGATCGTTTCAATATTTCCGGGAAGTCCATCGAATAAGGGTTCCAACGCATTCAATATTTCAGCCAGCACCCTTTCCCGTTGATAAAATTTATCTGAGGACATATGGAGAGAAGTTGCTGTGGATTGGAGTGAGCCATCAAAATCATCCATTGTTTCATTCACATTGAGGCCAATTCCAATAACAACTTGCTTTAATTTATTTCCTTTGACTTTGGATTCACACAAAATGCCGCCTACTTTTTTTCCATCCAGGATAAGGTCGTTGGGCCATTTTAATCTTACATCTGTATCGAAATTTAATAGTGCTTTTTGAACGGAAAGTCCAGAGATAATGGGNAACCAACCGGAAAGANTTGNGTCTAAATCNGGAAAAAGGAGGAGGGAGAAAGTGAGGCTTTTATCAGGGGAGGCGNACCATTTGCGATNGGCACGGCCNTTGCCGCTAAATTGATTGTCTGTAACAACAAGGGCGCCCGATTGGGCGCCCTCATCAATAATTTCCCATGCTTCAGAGTTGGTGGATTCCAGCCGGGTATAATATTCGATCTGTTGACCCAGAATCCTGGTTTTCAGGTTGGCCTGGACCAGGTTGGTAAATAGCATCTTACTTTAAGCGTTGGGGTCCAACTTCTCCCGCAGTTTCAAAGTCATCCCAGGATTAAGTACACCGGCATTTGCCTTAATAGTATCTTCATTATCCCAAAGAAGAATAATCCATGATTTTGCATCACCATATTTATTCCCGGCGATATTCCAGAGATTGTCACCAGTNTGAACGGTGTATTCTGTATAAGTTGGCTCAGCCGTTTTTGCAGAAAGGCGTTCTTTCTGAAGATTCAGAAAATGATATGGATAAATGATGTTTGGGTTTTCGCCAATTTCATCTTTATTCCATGCATAGATTTGACGCCACAGGCGGAAGTCGCCATATTCTCTTTTAGCGATCTTGATCAGGAAATCACCGGGCTCAACCATATATTTTTCCCATGCGAAATCAGGAAATAAAACTTCTGGATAAACCTTGATTTCTTTTTTNGGTTTTTCCGTAANAATTTTTTTATCTTTATCTACATCGGGGGNGGGGCCGTGTTCCGGTNTTTCGGTTGNATTTGTTTCTTCAATAACTTCTGTTTCTGCCGCAAAAGTNGCTTCTTGTGGATTCGGGAGTTCCGCCCGATCTACTTCACTGGAAACCTGTACTGCATCTGTATCTTGGAGTTCCAGGGTGGGAGCAGTTTGTTTTCCGCAGGACANAATAAAAAGGAGTGTTATAAACGCGAGGATTNTTTTCATGATNTATGCCTTAATCGTTTAAAAANGGTTGATAACTAAGCAACAACTTAATACTACTTAAATAGCTGAAACATGTTCCAAATCAGTNGAAATTTCTTCATTTATAGACTTGATTNTATATGTAATAAAAAATATAAAAATAAAATAAATTTTAAGTTTGTTTATATTCTCCAAATTGGGTCCGCAGTGAATCTGCCACCTCACCTAAAGTACATTCAGCGCGGATACAATCTATAATCGCCGGCATTAAATTATCATCAGAATTGGCTGCGGATTGCAAGGCACTTAGCTTCGTTTGAACCGAACCATTATCCCGATTTTCTTTTAAGGCGAGGACGCCATCAATTTGATTTTTCACTGATGTCTGATTAATCCCCTGAAGATTTGCTTCCGATGGAATATCTTCTTCAAAACTGTTAACGCCAACGATTTTACGATTTGTGCTATCGATGGATTTTTGATATTCGTAGGCACTTTTAGCAATTTCACTTTGAATCCATCCCGTTTCGATGGTAGAGATTGCACCACCCATATTGTCAATTTTTTCAATAATTGCCAAAGCTTCTTCTTCAAGTTCAGAAGTCAATTTTTCTACTACTTCACTACCGCCCAGTGGATCCACAAAATTTGTGACTCCCGATTCATGGGCGATGACCTGTTGCGTTCGGAGCGCCAGTTTNGCAGAATGATCTGTTGGCAGTCCCAAGGCTTCATCAAAGCCATTGGTGTGGAGTGACTGTGTACCGCCTAAAACAGCAGATAATGCCTGAATTGTCGTTCGGACAACGTTGTTATCCACTTGTTGAGCCGTGAGNGTAGAACCGCCGGTTTGNGTATGAAAGCGGCAAAGCATTGCTTTTGCATCTGTGACGCCGAAGCGGTCTTTCATGATTTTAGCCCAGAGACTGCGGGCCGCCCGAAATTTGGCCACTTCTACCAGAAAATCATTATGGGCATTGAAAAAGAATGAAAGGCGTTTCCCAAAATCATTTACTTTTAGACCCTTATCAATGGCTGCCTGAACATAGGCAATTCCATTGGCCATGGTAAAAGCNAATTCCTGGGCGGCGGTTGACCCCGCTTCCCGAATNTGATAACCTGAAATGGAAATGGTATTCCATTTGGGAACATGATCCGCGCAAAAAGCAAATATGTCCGTTACCAGCCGCATCGATGGTTCCGGCGGATAAATGTATGTGCCCCGGGCGATGTATTCTTTTAATATATCATTCTGGATGGTNCCGCGTAGTTTATCCGGGCTAATGTTATTTTTTTCTGCCGATACNATATATAATGCCAATAGGGTTGCTGCTGTGGCGTTTATTGTCATGGAGGTAGATACCTTATCCAGTGGAATATGGTTAAATAATCGGTCCATATCTTGAATGGAAGAAACAGGAACGCCTACTTTTCCAACTTCACCGTCAGCCATTGAATGATCGGAATCATACCCTATTTGTGTGGGAAGGTCAAAGGCAACTGAAAGTCCAGAAACGCCCTGCTCCAATAAATATCGATAGCGTTGGTTGGATTCCTCTGCAGAGGTGAATCCCGCGTATTGACGCATGGTCCAGAGTCTATNCTGATACATAGTCGGATAGATGCCGCGTGTGAAAGGGAATTGACCGGCTTTTTCAGTCATAATTTATTCAAANGCCTCTTTCTTTTTTGATGTTTTGATAGGCATCACTTACCGCTTTGAATTTTTCTTCTGCTAAACTGATAAGGTCTTTTCCCAAATGGGCTACTTTATCCGGATGATATTTTGTTGCCATTTTACGATAAGCTTTTTTTAATTCGCTATCGGAGGCAGACGGATCCACTTCTAAAATGGTATAATCGGAAAGTGTGTCTCGGAAAAACATAGCTCGGATAGAATCAAAATCGTTTGGATTAATATTCAAATAACGGGCAATGNTATGAATTACTTTTACTTCATCAGGGTGAACATGTCCATCCGCTTTTGACAATCCAAATAAAACATGGATCAGTTCTAAGCGACTGGGATGGTCCATGGATTGGACAATCTGTCGGCAAACGTCTCGCAAAGGATAATCCTGTTTCACAATATCTTTGAATAAGGTCATGAAATCCTGGACTTGTTTTTGGTTGAATTGCTTAGAGAGGAATTGCTTCACATAATCCAGCTCTGATTTTAGCATTTGGTTGTCCGCTTTCATGACGGCACTNAACAACACTAATAGAGAAACAATAAAGTCTCCAGGCTGTGTTTGTGGGTAAGCCCGAGATTGATATGCACCCCCGTATGTGCCACTCGCTTGACCTGACATCCCTGCCAGTGAATAACCAATGATACCCCCAATTGGTCCTGCTAANGCCCAGCCAAGGCCTCCCCATAACATTTTTTTTCCCACACTCACGTAATTATCCTTTCAAGAGTTGGCAAAGTTAATACTATTTTCTCATCCATTAGAATGCAGAAGAAATCAACGTAAGCGAACATTGGAAGTTTCAAAGAAAACAAAAGCAGCACTGTGGTGGAAAAAACTCCGGGCAATTAAAAACGTGGGATCTAAGACTATGTCTTTATCCACCCATGGTAGAAGTGCACTTCGGTTTTTGATTATTTTGCCGGAGCATACAACGGAATCTGAGTTAGCGAAACGATTTATATTGGCCATGAGGAATGCCCTCGGTCCTGCTGGAGAAAGTCAGATCCGAATTCTGGGGTTTGCTAATGTAGGCAACTTAATTAATATGGAGGGGTTCCATGACTTTTTGTTTTTTACTGAGGCCGATTTAAATCGTTGGGGTCTTCCAGGAAAAGAATTGAATTGGGCATGCCAGCGAATTCAGGTAGATGCNGTTTTAGATCTAAACCAGGCCTTTGCACCCATATCCGCAACCATNTGTTCTACAGTGAATGCACCATTAAAGGTAGGGTTTTTTAGCGAAGAAGGGGATCAATATTTTAATGTTATGATCCAACGTCATGGGACTGAATTGATGGAAAGCGGGTTTAAGGAAATATTCCAAATCCTTGGAATAAGATGAATCTATATATTTATGAAGATCAATCGGCCATTCTCCTGGTATGTCAATGGAAAACACCGAATGGTGCTGCTTGATAAATTTCTTGAAACTGCGTACAATGTAAAAGAAAGAGGGGGTCAAAACTTCACAAAAACAGAAATATCATTATTTAAAAAAAATCAAAAAGATCGATGAATAAATGTTGACGAGTGAAATGGCTTCTGCTATATTCGTGTCCCATTTTAGAGGAAAAAATTAATGTTAGAAGGTATTATTTGTCCCGTATGCGAGGCCACTTTAGATGAAGTGGATATTAAAGAATCGCTTACCTGCAGAAGTTGCAAGACGGATCTTAAGGATAGGCGGTTTTTAGACTTCCTTGAATTTCTCATGGCGAATGGACTCGTTGAAGATTTAGATTTCTTTGATGAGAAAGTTTATAGTGAAGATGTTGAACGCCTTGAACCAGATGATGAAGAAGATGTGGATCCTGCAGAATTCGAAAAGAAAAAAGATATTTTTAGTTTATACGAAGGTGAAATAGAAATGTATAAGCAAAAAACAGAAGATGCAGAAATCAAAGGATATGAGGATTTTGAAGGGATTGAAGAGGAATGGGAAGATTTTAATCAAAGAGATTTCAAAAAATAAAATTAAAGTTATAAACGATGAAAGAAAATAAAAACGTCCAGCAAATAAATATTGAACTCACACAAGAAGTGAGCGAAGGTGAATACGCCAATTTTGTTGTGGTGACCCATTCCCCGGCAGAATTTGTGATGGATTTCACTAAGATTTTACCGGGCGTCACCAAAGCCCGTGTTCATTCCAGAATTATCATGGCACCCCAGCATGCCAAAGCATTTTTGGCAGCATTGGGAGATAACATTAAGAAATATGAACATAAAAATGGTGAAATCACCTTACCCGCCCAAGAAGGATTTGGAGATTATCCTGCTGCACCGCCTGAGGGATCACTGCCGAATTAATAAACGACCCAGTCGGCCCCTCTTTTTAATTCCCTCATTTTAATTATAACCCATAAGCTGAGTACCGCCCAGGCTAAACCAAAGCCCAGTAATCCGCCAAATATGATATCAGCGGGATAATGTACTCCCACATAAACCCGGCTGAAGGCCACCAATGCTGCAATAATAAAATATGTTGATTTATATCGGGGATAAAAATATCCAAATACAACGGCTGCGGCAAACACATTGGCTGCGTGGGAGGATACAAATCCATATTGACCTCCTTTTCCCATGAGAATTCGGATGCCTTCCGTTAACTCATGGCTGGGCCTAAGCCGGGCAAAAAATGGTTTTAGAATCTGAGCAGATGCTGCATCTGCTAAGCCAACTGATATAATGATTATTGCCACCGCAATCCGGCCGCGGCGGCCTCCCCTAAACAAAAGAGAAAAAATAATGATTATGATTGGAACTGCCCAGATGTTTTGGTTTGTGATAATGGGCATGATCCAATCGAAGATAGGATTGGCAATGGTGGTATTGAAAAATCGAAAAACGGCTTTATCCATGTGAATAAGTGACTCTACCATACCCAAAATATAGTTTACATTTTATTAAAA
>PAXB01000005.1 GCA_002715035.1 Fidelibacterota bacterium | reverse complement strand
AATAATCAGTTTCATCTATTATTCTTCGTAATAATCCAACCCGAGATGGGTTATTAATTCCTCACCCATGATATGCCGAAGCGTATTTTTTAGTTTCGCGAGTTGGACAAATAAATCATGCTCAGGATATAACTCAGGTAAGGTCATGGGACTTTTAAAAAAGAAGGAGAGCCATTCTTGGATACCACTCATATTCGCCCTTTTAGCCAAGTCTAAAAACAAGACTAAATCCAAGCAAATTGGTGCGGCTAAAATGCTGTCACGGCAAAGGAAATCCACTTTAATCTGCATTGGATAACCCAACCATCCGAAAATATCTATATTGTCCCAGCCTTCTTTATTATCGCCACGGGGAGGATAATAATTGATTCTAACTTTATGATATAAGTCTTTATATAGGTCTGGATACAAATCCGGTTGAAGGATATAATCTAATGCACCCAGTTTACTTTCTTCCTTTGTTTTAAACGCATCTGGATCATCTAACACTTCTCCATCCCGATTACCCAGAATATTTGTTGAGAACCAACCATTTATCCCAATTTGTCTTGCTTTCAGTCCCGGTGCAAGGATGGTTTTCATCAACGTTTGACCAGTTTTGAAATCTTTTCCGGCCAAAGGTGAGTTTTTCGCCTTAGCCAGTTCTGTTAATGCAGGGATATCCACAGTCAAGTTCGGAGCGCCATTTGCAAATGGAATCCCATTTTTAATGGCGGCATATGCGTAAATCATACTGGGTGAAATACCGGGATCATTATTATGAAGTCCTTCCTCAAATTTTTCAAGGGAAGAATGTACATCCCCAGATTTGAAAAATATTTCAGTACTTCCACACCAAATCATAACATTGGCTCTGGTTTCATGTTTTTTGGCGAAATTCTTAATGTCTTTTTCCACTTGGTTAGCCAAATCCATTTTATTCGAACCAGTTTTAATGAAAGTTCCTTCTAGCCTCCGTACATAGTTTTGATCGAATACACCGGGCCATATTTCTATTTGTTCTAAAGAATCTTTCATTGAATCAACGAGAGCTTGATCTAAAACACTTGATCTAACACATATTTCGTATAAGTTCTCTTCATTAATATCCCACCCACCAAATACCAAATCATCTAAATCCGCAAGAGGTGCAAAATCCTTAACCAGTGGGACACGGTTTTCTGGTCTTTTCCCTAAGCGAATCGTTCCCATCTGAGACATACTGCCAATTGGTTTTGAGTTTCCACTTTTAATTGCCTCAACACCTGCAATAAATGTGCTCGCAACCGCCCCCATACCTGGGATAAGAATGCCCAGTTTTCCTTTAGGTTTTACATAATCCATTATGATTCCTTTTTAATAATTTTAATTTAATTAACGAGCGGAAAATTACAGAATTTCTGCCCCAACTTTATTCAATGATTTATTATTAATCTCTGCCAAAATCCATTTTGGAATTATACCCAGANCTCTGATAATACTTTCCATGGTAAATCAGGACGGATTTCATTCAGACACAAAAGTGGTTCACTGCGGTTATGACATTTGTTTTTTAAACATGGACTACAGTGAACATTCTCATTTATAATTCGTGTTTTCAGCCCAATTGGTCCTGTTGAATCAGAATCTCCCGNGCCAAAAAGGGATACGGTGGGAATACCCAAATTAGCTGAAATATGACCCAGACCACTGTCGGNAGCAANGGCNCCATTNCACATTGAAATCAGGGCCATACTTTCCCTGAGATTNTAATGNCCCGCCACCGTGACCATATTCTTTTTTCGAGAGNCNTTTACTAATATTTCTGCTTTCTCCTNATCTCCCTTCCCCCCAAAGATCACAATGGATTCAGNTNTTTTTTCAATAATTNCTAATATTTTNAACTGAGGAACCGACCGAGAAGAGGCTACACTAAAGGGNAATAAAGCAATTGGATTTGATAATCCNATTTGATCTAATTCCATTCTAGCCCAAGATATTTCTTCCTCTAACAATTGTATACCACATGGTTTGAGGTTTNACTCAATATGGTCACCATTCAATAAATTTAAATATTGCTCCGTTCGGTGCATTTTNATTTTTGGCCTGGAAATAATTTGAGTCAAATATCCAGATCGCCCTTGANCNGGATATCCNATTCGATNTTTNGATTCNGACTTTTTACCCAAATAAGCNGACCGAAATGAATCTGACAATAAATAGAANTAATCTAAATCNAGGGACTTTAAACTTTGGCCGGAATTNNGGGTAGAACGATANCCATTCAAATCCTTTCTTTGGAAAGAAACAATGNCATCAACAGATGCATGATTCTCAAAAATGGGTGCCACCCATGACTTGCAAATAACCAGAATAGTCGCTNCNGGATTTTNCTNTCTACAAGCAGTTAAAAATGGAAGNGCCATNACNGCATCACCCACCCAATTAGGGCAAAAAACACCAATCCTCAATNTGATTTNCCTGNCAACTTTNTTTCGATNGCATCNACNAGNCGAANAGATGCTTGTCCATCNACTTTANANAGATANTCTTTNTGNGCNNTTAANCGNTCNGATTCCAAATCNGATGGATATTCCAAACCATGGTAAACAAGGGCAGGTAAATCNTCAGGGTTNTNNAAACGAAAGCNNAAATCAATATTTTCCATNCGNTCTANATCCATTTTTTTCANAAATCGTTTTTTCAAAATCTGGTGNTTCAACCGNANGGTAATGCATTCTGCCATAATGATTGGACGATTNAAGTAAAGATATTCAAACATGGTTGAAGATATATCAGATAAGAGTAGATCAGACNCACTATAATAGGGAATTATATTANATTCTTCCGGCGGAGCTAAATATATATTTGGAATTTCGTTGGATAGCTTTTGCATTTTTCTACTTTGATATATATATCTATGCTGATACCAGCTAAAGTTATGAAGCTTGATTATTATATTGATTTCAAAACTGACTTTTCCTAAAACCGATTCTAATTTATCCAATGAAGAAGGATAAAAGCTTGGGGCATATAATACTGTTTTATTATTGGGGTTCAATCCGAATTTTTCTAAACTAACTTCTTTTGAATCGGTCATAGTCACAAGTGGATCACATTTGGTAAATCCTGTAAGTACCAAATTTTTGTGGCCATGGGATTTTAGTTCCAGTAATCGCGATTCCGATTCCACTGCACGCAAATCTATGCGCTCATCAATATCATTATAGTAAGATTGTTTCAGCCCAATCCCATGATACACCATNACAGCCATCGTATGATCATGCACAATGGGTTTAAGTTGACCCACATTTCCCACCACCACCACATCAAATGCCTTTTCTCTTAATAAGCGAATGCGTGATTCTTCAGCTACATCAGATATAGTTTCGATATCGAGATTTTGGCAAACAGAATGAAATATAACTTTTTCTTTTTCATCCATCATCGATGGAATGGAGGCGGAAATTTCATATTGACCTCGCTGACGCATTTCTTTTATAATTGGAATNAAATTGGGTAAATAATAAAGATGGTGATTTTCGAATAGGACTTTAGTCATTCNTTAATTCTTTCAATGCNGAGANTACTTCAGATGGTTCAATTTGTTGAATCGACAATGTGTTTGACTGNAGAATTCTGTGTTTAACCCAAGAGGGACGATACCTTTCTACATTTCGATTATCCCCGGAGTATAATCCCACAATTGCTGTTCCAACAGCATCAGCTACATGAACCATCGCGGTATCAGGTGTGATTAAAAGTGATGACTTTTGAATAATCGGGCCCGCATCTAGGATAGAATCAAATTTGCATAAGTTTATGGAGGAATTAAATCGCTCTTTTATTTTCTGTGACTGAGCCACCTCTTTGCCAGTACTAAATAAATTGATGAACATTTTTTCATTGTCTTTTATTATTAAATCAATCAACGAAATCCAATTGTTTAATGACCATTTTCGAGAATCACTTCCAGCAGAAAGATTTATGGAAATTAAATTTTTCTCTTTTGGGTTGGATAATGCCACATTTGGAAAGAAGGGTTCCATATTAAATCCAAAACTGTAAGCCTGAAGAATGGCCCCATTNAATTCTAAAATATGCTGGGAAGATTTTAAAGATAACCCATAATTATAATGTTGTTCTTGCCGTCTATCNGCAATACAAACTTTCACACCTGCATTNACGGATTTTGCGATTTTAAATCCCGTAATTGAAGGGTGGTCCTTTGGATTATAAAATAAGTCGTATTGCGTCTCCTGAAGGGNTTGCCAAAAACGGCGTCCGGAACGATAAATCATTGTTTTTTCTACATCTTTATGGGCCTGAAAAATGGGTTCATTTTTCGAAGAACAGAGTATATGAATGGTGGATTTCGGAAACAATTTTTTTAATCCAGCAATAATCGGGAATATTAAAATAGCATCCCCGATTTTTTCCTGAGCCTGAACTAAAATCATATGGGGGTTCGATGGTAAGGGGTGGTAAGGGAGTCGTTTTGAAAAAGTATTGTATATCCCCACTTGAAATTTTCGGGGATAATGTCTTGGATTTTCCTTAAAAGAGCGAGCCTGACTAACGGTGTGACTGGCCATATTGCTCATAAAAATAAGATTCNAACCGGTCAATCATAGTATCCAATGTAAAGTTGTCTGCTACATGTTTTTTGGCTGCCACTCCCCAATTTGCAATTTCTTCACTCCCATGNTGATTCATCGCAAATGTCATAGCTTCACAAATTGCGCTTACTTTCATTGGATCAAAAATAAACCCCGTTTTACGATGGTCCATCAATTCGGGGACACCNTTAACATTGGCAGCTAGNACNGGTTTCCCAAGGGCCATGCTTTCCATTACAACATTGGGCATNCCCTCCTGTCGTGAGGGCATAATGATATAATCGGCTGCCTTAAGAATAGCAGAAAGATTATTTTGAAAACCAATTAATTTCACTTGGCCATTCANATCACTTTCTGCAATCTGCTTTTCAAGTGATTTACGATTTTTTCCCATCCCCGCAATTAATAGGGTAAATGGTTTAAGAGTTCCATTCATTCGGCGGGTGGCTTCAATGAGTAAATCAAATCCCTTTTGACCGGTTAATCTGCCCGCAGCAACAAAAACCAAATGGTCTTTTGGAATATTCCAAATAGTCTGAACATCCGCGGGATCAATCGCGCCATTCATTTTTAATCCATTATAAATGACCGTTGTTTTGTCCTTATCCATCCACGAAAAGTCATTATAGGCACGACGAATTGATTCGGAATTGGTAATAATGCCATCCACAAGCCCAATGGTTTTTTTATGTTTCCATTTATCAGAAAATAGCTGGATACCATTTCGGGCTACAATGACGGGCACATTCGCCATTCGTGCAGCAATCCCTGCCACGCGAATATCCTTGTTTAAATTTAGCATGATTACATCCACTTTTTTACTTTTCAGGATGCGTTTTGTATACCAGATTTTAAATGGGCTGTAATCTGCATAAATATTAAGAGGAATAATATCGAGCCCCGCTTCCACAGCATTATTCAGAAAAACGGAATTTGCTTTCCCCGAAACAGTCACTCCATGCCCACGGTTTTTAAGACCACAAGCTGCTGTAATCATCCATTTCTCTCCCCCNCCCCATTTATGGGCCGAGATTGAGTTACTAAAAAATATATTTAATTTTTTTTCCATAGAAGTTCTTTATTCAAATTGAATGTCATATAATCGCCTGTAAAGTCCACCTTTATTATAAAGATCTNTATGTGAACCTACCTCTATAATTTCCCCTTTTTCCAGCACAATGATTTTATCNGCATTTTGGACCGTAGATAAACGATGGGCAATGACCAATGCGGTTCGGTCTTTTATTAATACTTCAATGGCTCTTTGAACCATTTTTTCTGACTCTGTATCCAAAGCAGATGTGGCTTCATCTAAAATAAGAATCGGCGGATTTTTTAAAAGTGCCCGGGCAATGGCAAGTCGTTGTTTTTGGCCACCGGATAAATTTACGCCGCGCTCACCAATCAGAGTGTCGAACTCATGAGTCGTTTCTTCAATAAATGTTGTAGCATTCGCTGCATCTGCGGCTTGTCGAATGGCCTCCTCACTTACATTTGGCTGACCATAAGCAATATTATTTCGGATGGTATCGTTAAACAAAATGACTTCTTGGGTTACAATACCCATATTCCCACGGATGGATGCCAAGGTGGTTTCCCTTATGTCATGGCCATCGATCCGAATGGTGCCTCTAGATACATCGTAAAAGCGTGGGATTAGATCCGCAATGGTGGATTTACCAGAACCACTCGGCCCCACCAAGGCAACAACCTCACCCTTATTGATGGTAAAACTCACTTTATCCAATACACGTTCGTCGCCGTCGTTGTATTCAAAATGGACACGATCAAATTCAATGGATTGCCGGAATTCACCCAAGTCCACCGCATCCGCTTTTTCCACGATTTCAGGAGGTGTATCTAATAAACCAAAAATGCGTTCCGCAGAAGCAGCCCCCATCTGAATTTTAATATTAACATTACTCATTTGTTTGATGGGCCCCAAAATGGAAAACAAAATAACAATAAAGCGGATAAAATCTTCCGCACTCAAACCCTCATTGGATAAAACTTCCATCCCACCGTACCATAACAGTACGACCCCAATGATGACACCAAAACTTTCTGTCACCGGTCCAGAGATCAAGTCTAAGCGAGCTCTTTGTAATAACAGATTAAAATAATTTTGACTCTCACCAGTAAANNNTTTTACCTCNTCTTTTTCATTCACAAATGCTTTTACAATTCGAATCGAAGACAATGTCTCAGTTAGAATCTGCATGATTTCAGCAATTTTNGTTTGAGTACGTCGTGATTTCCGACGAATACTCCTGCCAATGGTTACAATAGCAANCCCGGCCAAAGGTAGGATGACAATGGCGATAATGGCCAATTTCCAACTGATAATGAATAAAAGGGTTATAAATGTGAGAATATTAATGGGTTCAACAAATAATCTTTGGAACACGACACCAACTGCACTTTGGAATTGGCCTACATCATTCATGACAATGGAGGTAATATAACCAGTTTCCTTAGTGTTAAAATACCCTAGGGATAGTGTTTGAATATGTTGATACAGGCGATCCCGGATATTTTTCACCAGTTTCAATTCTACAATTCTGAGCAGAATATTTTTTATATATAGAAAAATGTTTTTTGTAAAGAATACACCCAATAAAGTGATGCATAAGACCTTTAGCGATTCAGCCGGTGTTTCCCGAAGAATGAGCTTATTCGTCCAGTACTTTAATTTTTCATTCATGGTCACGTCCGGCATTAATTTTTCCCATTCCGCTTGGGATTGAACAATCTTTTCAAAATCGGACAATACATTATTGATGAGGGAGGCCACCAACCACATAGAAGTACTGTTCAACAATACAAAAACGATTGCTGAAACTGATGATATGATGATATAGGGCCAATAATGGAACATTAGCTGTCCCATACGCCTATAGATTGAACCGGACATTGCGTTTATTTCTTAGTCTTTTGAATGATTGAAATCAAATAGAATATAAGTGGAAATTTATGACTTAAAAACGACTGCTTTTACCTATTCATTTATTAATAGATTCTCTAATGAAGATCATTTCTTGATGTGGAATTCCCGCTTCTTCAAATATTGATCCAACTGGGTGAAACCCTCGGCAACTATAAAAATGAATAACATTCTCCTGCGCATTCAAATAAATTTTGTCCTCAACACTAATTTGATCAACGACAAACTGGGTTAGTTTCCCACCAATTCCATGTTTTCGGTGTTCTTGTAAAACAGCAAGACGTTCTAATTTTATACCTTTAAATGTTTTCCGCCAACGAAATGTACCCACTGGATGGTCATCTATCGTGGCCAATGCATAGATGGCTTTCTCTTCATTTGCATCAATTTCAATGGGTTCAGGTATTTTTTGTTCCTGAATAAAAACCGCCCTTCGAATATCGAGCACCGCTTCCTTTTCTGCAGATGTTTCAACTATCTTTATTTTCATGCTATAAATTTNGGTTCCTTTTCTTACATAATTCAATCATTTCATCCNNCTTGCTCAAACTGTNTGAATTANCCTAATTTCTATTATGCATAGCAAAAATAAACANATACTTGTGGTGGGCGATCGCGTGTTGATTCGCCCNGATAGAGGTGAAAANAAATCTAAAGCNGGTTTATACCTTCCGCCCAGCGTAGTTGAAAAACAAGAAGTCTNCAGTGGTGTGGTGGTNGAAGTGGGTCCGGGGATNCCTCTGGGTAATCCGGAAGATANTCTGGATGAGCCTTGGTCAATGAGCGATGGTGGATCTGTTAAATATATACCCACCCAGGCTGATATTGGAGATATGGCTTTATTTCTAAATAAAGCATCTATCGAAATAAAAATTGAAAACGAAGATTATCTGATTGTTCCTCAATCGGCCATTCTCATCCTGATTCGGGATGACATTCATAGTTTAGCTCAATAAATTTCACCGCCAATGCTAACGGCTGGCATATATATCCACACCCCATTTTGCAGGGTTAAATGCATGTACTGTGACTTTTATTCTGTCGCTGACAAAGATTTCGAGATGCCGTCCTTTTTTGATGCGCTTCTGAAAGAAATCGAATTATGCGAAACGGATACGAACAACTGGACTATCGATACTATTTTCATTGGTGGCGGCACACCAAGTTTAACAGATCCAAGACATATTGAAAAATTGATACGAACATTGGAAAGCAAATTTGATTTATCCAATGTCACAGAATTCACCATGGAAGCTAATCCGGGAGAGGCACCGGCAGAACGATTAAAAGCATTTTATGACTTAGGGGTAAACCGATTATCCATGGGGGTGCAATCTTTAGAACCGGATCTACTCCAATTTTTAACTCGGATTCACGGACCTGAAGCNGTATTTAANACATTTGATGGTGCACGGAAAGCGGGGTTTGATAATATCAATTGCGANCTCATTTTTAACATTCCCGGACAAACCATGGATATTTGGAAACGAGATCTGCAAACTATTATCGACTTAAATCCTGANCATCTCTCCTGTTATTCACTCACTGTTGAAGAAGGCACCCAACTTTATCAATATGTGAATCGAGGTAAGGTTACCATGCCCAGCGATGACCAGAGTGCTGATCTTTATCTTTGGACGCAATCTATAATGGCAAAAAATGGTTATGAACAATATGAGATATCCAATTGGTCAAAACCAGANAATGAATGCAGGCACAACCTCCATTATTGGGAAATTGATCCTTATTTGGCATTTGGCCCATCGGCCCATGGATTTGATGGAAAAATTCGATTTTCAAATATTCGAAATTTAGATGGGTATATTAAAAATTTGGGTGATGGCAAATCGCCGCACCAGGATCATTATGAATTATCAGATAAAGATAGAACGAACGAAATGATCGGTTTTGGGCTTCGTATTAATAATGGGGTAAACCTAAATCAAATCCCAGAATTATTCAGGGAGGCAGTCAATCAATCAATCATTGACAATCATTCAAAGTGGGGCGGTTATTTAGTTATAGAAGATGACCGTATAAAACTGACATCCGCAGGGTTTGCATTTGCCGATGGCATTGCAGTGGATTTGATGATTGAATAAATGTGTTTCAGTGTTAAAGTATAAAAAGTATTCACGTGAACACCAGAAGACATCCCAACTTTAACACTTCCTAATACGTAAAATGTTTTATCTGTTCCCCCTCTTTACCAATACTCTCCATGGCATTCATCCCAATTTCCAAATGGAGATCCACCCATTTTTTAGTCACTGCCTTATCTGATTCTTCTGTTTTTANCCCTTCGGGNGTCATAGGNACATCNGANACNANNANNAGGGCNCCTCGNTCNATNCCATTTGCNAANCCNACGAGAAATAATGTTGCNGTTTCCATATCAATACCNAGGACTCGTATNTTTTTTAAGTATTTTTTNAATTCATCATCATGTTCCCAAACCCGTCGATTGGTGGTATATACAACACCCGTTCGATATTCCAATTTTTGATGTACCAATAATTCTGAAATATGTTTGTGAATTTTAAAAGAAGGCATTGCAGGTACTTCTTTAGGGAAATAGTCATCGCCAGTCCCCTCGCCACGGATGGCTGCACTGGGCAAAATGAAATGGCCAATTTCTGTTGTATGTTTCAAACCACCACACTTTCCTAAAAATAAAACACCCTTAGGTTTCACGCTGGATAGGAGGTCCATGACCGTGGCTGCATTGGCGCTGCCAATACCAAAATTGATTATACTCACTCCATTGCTATTGTTGGCGGATGTCATGGGACCACCCTTCCCATTCACTGCTACACCATACTTTGCTGCAAATTTCTCCACGTAATTCTGAAAATTAGTTAGAAGAATCCATTCTCCAAATTCATCTGCTGATGTGCCCGTATATCGTTTAATCCAGTCTTTTACAATATCTNCTTTTTCCATTAGATACCTTCTCCTTTTAGTGAGAGTGAAACAGGACAATGGTCCGAACCCATAATCTCGTCATGAATATCCGCATCTTCCAGTTGATCTACGAACCCTTCATTCACGAAAAAATAATCAATGCGCCAGCCTACATTTCGATCCCGTACACCAAACCGATATGACCACCAGGAGTAACGATCCGGTTCCGGATGGAAATGCCGAAATGTATCGACCCACCCATGGGATTCATAGGTATCCAGACGCTCCCTTTCGATTGGCATAAATCCGGATGTTTTTAAGTTATTCTTTGGTCGAGCTAAATCAATGGGATGATGGGCTGTATTCCAATCTCCCGTAACAATAACATTGGTTCCATTATCCACATTTTCATTTATGATTGGTAATAATTCATCATAAAAATCCAACTTATACTGCAATCGATTTTCATCTTTTTGCCCATTGGGAAAATAAATATTATAAAGTAAAAAGTCATCGTGCTCTGTAATCAAAACCCGCCCTTCTGCATCAAATCGGTCTATGCCCAATCCTTCCTGAACATNGTGGGGCTNATNCCTNCAGAATGTNGCCACNCCACTATAACCAGCTTTCTCCGCTGAATGCCAATAGGTATGATAGCCATGGTCTTCAATGAGGGATGTCCCCAGTTGATCCACTCGCGCTTTTGTTTCCTGAAGGCAAACAATTTCAGGCTGGGTTTCATCAAGCCAATCTAAAAATCCTTTTTTCTCTGCGGCACGGATGCCGTTTATATTCCATGAATATAATTTCATTTATTCCTCAATTATTAGGTCGGAAGTTGAGAATAATTGCTGAATTAGGATAATGATTATTACAAAATTTTGTTAATTACCGTTGTAATTTCTAACCCTAAATTTGAAGGCGATTGATGGAACCAGATGTAGTAAAGAAATTAATTGAAACAGGCATACCTGAATCTCAAGTAAAAGTCGTAGATACGACCGGAACGAAAGATCACTTCAGTGCCATTGTGATAAGCGATAGTTTTGAAGGGCTCTCGCTGGTTGAGCAGCACCAAACTGTTTACAAAGCAGTGGGAGATCATTTAACGAAAGAAATTCACGCGCTTCAACTCAACACGTATTCGTCCACGCAATGGGCACAACATAATTCATAGGAATCAACAATGGAATTAATCGAAAAAATAAAATCAGACATTTCTGACAATTCAATTATCCTGTTCATGAAGGGAACAAAGGATATGCCCATGTGCGGTTTCTCAAATCAGGTGGTGCAGATACTCAATCATTACGGCGTAGATTTTAAAGATGTAAACACTCTTGCTGACCCCATCATTCGCGTTAAACTATCTGAACATTCCGGGTGGCCAACCATACCCCAATTATTCGTTAAAGGAAAACTCATCGGCGGCGCCGATATTGCCATGGAACTCCACGAACGGGGTGAATTGTTGGATATTTTAGATACATCTGAAAATGAATAGAATTTGATTTGGTGATAAACCACCTCATCTTATAATTTCGCCACCGCTCTTAGACCGTTTCTCAATATTTTGGCCCGTTCGTCTAGTGGTTAGGACTCCAGGTTTTCATCCTGGCAACAGGAGTTCGATTCTCCTACGGGCTACATTAAAAACCCTCGTTATTTACGAGGGTTTTTATTTTAATGAGTAACGGACACTTTTTTCCGCCAATCTTTATACCAACTACCAAATCTCCACCAACCCAAAAATGTGTCTTTTTTTATTGCGCGAAAAATGACTCTCTGGTATTCTAAAGAATCTTCAGGCGACATCCGGTAAGTACGCCTCGGATTCCCATGCAATCCTTTGATCACCAGCCATTGACCTTTTACATATATTAGGGTATGCTTTGAGGCATCTCCTCCAGTGGGATTAATTAAATACACATGAATGAGATCTTCTACGCCAGCCAGTTTCCTTCGCCAGTTTATTGATAAAACCGGGGTTTGAAGGGTCACCCTTGTCATGGGCGTAAATAATACATCCACAATTCTCCAAGATTCACCTACATTAATTTGACCATCCTTTGCATGAACCACCATATTTTTAATATTCTGGAGCTGTACGGGAACAATAAAATCCACTTTTCTTTCTTGAATTCCTTCTTCAAAGGAAAATTGTGTACCTAAATGGTGTATGGTAAACTGTTCACCCGTTTCTTCCACATGGATACCCAGGTGTTCAAAAACACCATCAAAATAGGTTAATAATTCAGGCGTTTGTAAAATATTCTGCCAGGTGTGTAGAGACGACGTAACTTGGGAATTCAGGGAAGTGATAGCGATAATACTGAGTATTATTTTTTTCATGGCAACCTCCTTATGGTGTAACCATTGGTATTTTCCAATGGAACCGAAAAGAAATATAACTTTAAACAGTTAATGTTCGCTAATTTTTTCCATGAATTTTCCCCTCCATCCAGCGCTGGTGCACTTTCCCATTGCATTTTTGTATGGGGCACTTATTCTCCATGGGATTCAATTATGGCGACCGCACTGGATGTGCCGAATTATCGGCTTGTGGTTATTAGGCATGTCTGCCGTCATTTCTATT
>PAXB01000004.1 GCA_002715035.1 Fidelibacterota bacterium | reverse complement strand
TAGCAAGTCTTGATTTAAAACGATGCCAGGAAGCTATTGAAATTGTTCGGGCAATCACCCTTGAACCTGAGGTCGGAATGGAATTTGATGGAAGCATCACCCGTCTCATGTCCTTTGGCGCATTTGTTGAATTTGCACCAGGTCGCGAAGGATTGATTCATATTTCCGAGATGGAATGGCATCGGGTAGACAAAGTCGAAGATGTAGTCAAACCTGGAGATGCAGTCCGTGTTAAACTGATAAAGGTTGACGATCAGGGCAGATTAGACTTTAGTCGAAAAGCATTACTCGAAAAACCGGAAGGATATGTAGAACCTCCGCCACGTGATCGAAATCAAGGTGGTAGTAGAGGACGAGGCAACCGTCAAGGTGGCGGTGGGAGACGACCTTTCCGACGTAAATAAATTTCAATTCGAGCATATTGAAAATGATCATTGGAACACCAAAGGAAGTTAAAGCACACGAAAATCGGGTGGCACTGACCCCACATGTCGCGCTTGAATTAACCAAATCAGGCCACGAGGTACTCATTGAAAAAAGCGCTGGAATTTCTACAGGATTTATAGACGAAGACTACCAAACGGTTGGTTGTAAAATAGTTGAAAATTCTAAAGAAATTTTCAGCAATGCCGAATTGGTGGTCAAAGTAAAGGAGCCCCAACCAGAAGAGGTGGCCATGTGCCATAAAGGGACTACCATGTTTACCTATTTTCATTTTGCTGCTAATGAAACTTTAACCAAAGGATTTTTGAATTCAGGTGCAACGGCAATTGCCTATGAGACAATTATGCTTTCAGATAAGTCATTACCTCTATTGATTCCCATGAGTGAAGTCGCTGGGCGGATGTCCGTTCAGGAAGGGGCAAAATATCTTGAAAAATTTCATGGTGGTCGTGGGAAACTATTAGGTGGCGTCCCTGGAGTTGAACCCGCCAGAGTCACGATTCTTGGTGGTGGTGTTGTTGGCACAAATGCGGCACATATTGCAGCAGGCCTTGGCGCAACTGTGAATATTCTTGATGTGAATCTGAACCGCCTTCGATACTTGGATGAAATAATGCCTAAAAATGTTAGAACCATTTACAGTAATCAATATAATATTCAAGAATTATTACCAAGAACGGATCTATTGATTGGCGCTATTCTCATCCCTGGAGCCAAAGCACCCAATCTCGTTAGCAGAGAAATGCTGGGTAAAATGCAGGAAGGATCCGTTGTGGTTGATGTANCGGTTGATCANGGGGGATGCATTGAAACTTGTAAACCCACAACCCATGAAAATCCAATTTATCAAGTGGATGGTATTATTCATTATTGTGTGGCGAACATGCCAGGGGCCGTTCCATTTACATCAACTACGGCATTAACCAATGCAACAAATCCATACGTTCTAAAATTGGCAAATCAGGGAATNTTAAACGCACTTAAATCAGATGAGTATTTATTAAAAGGGTTAAATATTTATCAGNAACAGATTACCCATCNAGGTGTTTCTGATGCCTTTAACTTGAAATTTACATCACCAGGTAAAGCAATAGCTTAAATCCTTTCTTTCGCTCCCATAGCACTTGTTTTAAAAGAGTTTCTTAACTAATATAAAGTATTAGTTGAATAGGTATTTTACATGGACTCCACCACACAATCGATCAAAAAATTATACTATTCCATCGGCGAAGTCAGCAAAGCTACTGAATTAAAGCAATATGTTCTTCGCTATTGGGAAACGGAATTCAAGCAATTGAGTCCATCNAAAAATAAGGCAGGAAATCGTACNTATCGGCAAAAGGATATTGACACTATCCANAGAATCAAAGATTTACTNTATANACAAAAGTTCACCATAGAAGGTGCACGGAAAATGTTAAGTAATGAAAATACTCCTGAAAGTAAAACCATAGAAGAANAACCGCAACAAACGGGTGAGGCTAATGTTGAAATTCTTATTAAAATTAGGAGTGAATTAAAATCTCTTCTGGAGAATATTAATTCATAATTCGGGGCGTGGCGCAGTCCGGTAGCGCACTTGGCTGGGGGTCAAGTGGTCGCAGGTTCAAATCCTGTCGCCCCGACGGAGAAAGAAGTAGACGTTTTAATAAATTTGGGATCGTGCCTACATTAGTATTTCAAGTTAATCCATTCCTAAGCAATCAACGNNTTATATTTACAATGATAACTTATTTCTCAATATTTTCCGGCGACGATAATATTTCTAATAATTCAATTTGAAATATCATGACTGCCATAGGTCCCCCAGGGCCATCTCCTGAGCCATATCCCAATTGTCCTGGAATAAATATTTGATATTTTGCNCCAGGACTCATAAGTTGCAATCCTTGAGAGAATCCAGGCACAACGCGATTCACTGGGAATACAGCCGTTTCTCCNCTTGAATATGAGCTATCAAATGTGGTTCCGTCAATNAGTTTACCCACATAATGAATTCTAACTAAATCGGTTGGCTTTGGCTTACTGCCCTCAGCATCTTTAATTATTTTATATTGGATGCCACTTCGGTGCTCAACTACATTTGCATTCTTCGCATTTTCTTTTAAAAATTTCACTCCTTCCTGGATATTCTTTTTTTCCAAGTCCATCCTGTATTTTGGAACAATTTTTTCATTATATTTGAAAATAACAGCTTCCCGTTCCTTATCAGAAAGAAACAGATCATTTCCAGCAAAATGATCTTCGATTCCTTGATTCAACATTTGATAGTCAATATCCTTGTATTCTAGTTGCAATCGATTGGCGACATCCAACCCCACAGCATAACTGACTGAATCAATCAATTTTTCCATACCAATATTGGTGACTTCTTTTTTTGCTTTATCTCCCACGCAAGAGAAAACCAGGACAAGACTTGTTAATAATAAAAGGTGTTTCATGAAGAATCCTTATGATTTAGGGGCAGAATATCTATCTTTCCTTACTTTCAAACAATAGCTTTAAATGCTCTTTCGGCTATTTATTTCAATCATTGGTTTGACATAAATTCCCCGCCTATGTTTGATATTATTACACACAACCCAGGCCTTATAGAGATTACGATTGTTTTATTGATTTTGGTCAGTATCGCTATTTGGCAAAAATTATATCAAGCAAGCTTGGTAATGGGGGGAGTATATATTATTTATATACTATATATAACTATTTCACCAAAGGATGCTTCTACTATACCATCCACTAATCTTGATTCATCAGTTGAACAAGAAATAATTATTCCTCAAATAATAGATGATTCCACAAATTCGATTTCCAATATTGATGAGGTTGAGAAGATAGATACATTATCAGAATCGGTTGATGCTGATGAAGTAATGATTCATACTGGTGACACAACAATTCGAATTGAAAAAATATCTAAACCAGAAATTGAAAATCCGGAATCAAAAATATCAGTATTAAGCATGAGAGTAGGAACGGGAATTATCAATCGTCGAATTGAAAATCCGGATTCATTGTTTTCGGTTGATACGAAAAGAATCTACTGTTTGACTGGTATTCATAATCAGAATGATTCTAAAGTTATTTACCATAAATGGTATCAGGAGGGAAGACTACGATCGAATATTAAGTTAGAAATGGGACGATCATACCTTTGGCGAACATGGAGTTATATTACTATTAAAGGTCAAAAAGCAGGAAATTGGCAGATTGTTGTGGAAGATACTTCCGGCATTCGATATGATTCACTTTCATTTCAAATTGTGGATAGTGTAAAGGAATAAATTAAATGCAATGGGTACGTGATTTATATGATTGGGTTTTGAAATGGTCAGAATCTAAATATGGAACTATAGCATTGGTTGTGATGGCATTTGCTGAAGCATCATTTTTTCCAATTCCACCAGATATTTTATTAATTGCCCTGGCGCTTGGCGCCAGAAAAAAAGCAATACGCTATGGCATATTATGTTCACTGGGATCTATCGTTGGTGCTATGTTTGGCTTTGGAATTGGATATTTTTTATGGTGGTCAAATCCAGGTGAATTTTCCGGGTTGGCTCAATTCTTTTTTAATATTATTCCTGGCTTTACTCAAGACCTTTTTTACAGAATTCAAGAACAATATAATGCGTGGAACTTTTGGGTGATTTTTACAGCTGGATTTACGCCAATTCCTTTTAAGATTTTTACGGTATCTGCAGGCGCATTCAATATCAATTTCTCACTATTTTTAATTGCGTCCACCATTAGCCGTTCCGCACGGTTTTTACTCGTCACCGGACTTATATGGAAATTTGGTGAACCCATTCGGAACTTCATTGACCAATATTTCAATAAACTGGCAATTCTATTTACTGTATTGCTGATCGGCGGATTTTTTATTATCCGTTATATAATATAAGTATTCTCATGGGTTGTTTTGTGAGGGGAGAGGCCCCTAAATTTGACGACGAATTCGGGGTGTAGCGCAGCCCGGTTAGCGCGCGTCGTTCGGGACGACGAGGTCGGAGGTTCAAATCCTCTCACCCCGACAATTTATAATTATGGAATAGACTAACTAATTAGATATGGCATACAATCATAAAAAGATAGAGAAAAAGTGGCAGGATTATTGGCAAGATAATAAAATATTTCGCGCTGATGATCATTCCGAAAAGCCGAAGTATTATGTCTTGGATATGTTTCCCTACCCATCNGGAGCCGGTCTCCACGTAGGGCATCCACTGGGTTATATTGCCACGGATATTGTTGCAAGATATAAACGCCATAAAGGCTACAATGTTTTGCATCCAATGGGGTGGGATGCTTTTGGTTTGCCCGCAGAACAATATGCTATCAAAACCGGTACNCATCCATCTGTTACAACAAAAAGTAATATAAAGAATTTCCGCCGACAAATTAACATGTTGGGATTCTCTTATGATTGGGATAGGGAAATCAATACCACCGACACCAATTATGTTAAATGGACCCAATGGATTTTTCTCCAACTTTATAAAAAGGGTTTAGCGTACGAAGCAAAGGTACCGGTGAACTGGTGCCCAGAGTTAAAAGCAGTTCTGGCAAATGAAGAAGTGGTAGATGGCAAGTCGGAAATTGGGGGACACCCAGTTATTCGTGTTCCCATGCGCCAATGGATGCTTAAAATTACCAAATATGCCGACTCTTTATTAGATGGTTTAGATGATCTTGACTGGCCGCACAGTGTGAAGGAATTGCAGCGAAATTGGATTGGCCGTTCAACGGGCGCCAACGTTCAATTCCATATCCCATCGATTAATAAAAAATTAAGCGTATTTACCACTCGACCCGATACACTGTTTGGCGCCACATATATGGTCATGGCACCAGAGCATCCCTGGGTAAAAGACCTGGTAACCAATGATCAAAAATCTGCAGTACNCNAATATATTGATATCGCTTCTAAGAAATCTGATTTGGATCGAACCGATCTGAATAAAGAAAAAACTGGCGTTTATCTGGGTGCCAATGCTATTAATCCGGTGAATGGGAAAGAAATACCCATATGGATATCAGATTATGTAATCATGAGTTACGGTACAGGTGCTATCATGGCTGTCCCGGGACAAGATCAGAGAGATTGGGACTTTGCAAAGGAATTCGATTTACCCATTATTCGGACGGTAGAGACACCAACCGATTTTNCTGGAGAAGCATATATTGGAGATGGGGTCGCGATCAATAGTGATTTTCTCAATGGGTTAGATATTAATGATGCAAAAACAAAAATCATTTCCTGGTTAGAAGAAAAAGAGTTGGGGGAGAAGGCCATCCAATACAAACTGCGTGATTGGTTATTTTCTCGCCAGCGTTACTGGGGCGAACCCATACCGATTATTCATAAGGATGGAAAAACCATTCCTCTGGATGAGTCAGAGTTACCGCTTGAACTCCCTAACGTAGAAAAATATGAACCATCCGGTACAGGAGAATCACCATTATCTACTATCCCAGAATGGGTTGAAGTAAAGGATAATAGTGGCGCAATAATAGGACTTAGAGAAACAAATACCATGCCGCAATGGGCCGGATCGTGTTGGTACTTTTTAAGGTATATCGACCCAAATAATATTGTAAATGCTTGGGATAAGTCGAAAGAAGCGTACTGGATGCCGGTGGACTTATATGTAGGAGGCGCAGAACATGCCGTTCTCCATTTGCTTTATTCACGATTCTGGCATCATGTGCTATATGATTTAGGATTCGTGTCAACGAAGGAACCATTCAAAAGACTCTTTAATCAGGGCATGATATTGGGTCATGATGGGTCAAAAATGAGTAAATCNCGCGGAAATGTGGTAAACCCCGATGATACAGTTGATGCATACGGCGCGGACGCTATGCGCTTATATGAGATGTTTATGGGGCCATTAGATAAGGCAAAACCCTGGAACTTAACCGGATTGCAGGGATGTTCCAGGTTTATAAAAAAATTATGGGCGATACTGATAACTAATGAGGGCGAATTATCACGTCAGATAACTGATGATGAACCGACTAAAGAAACACTGCGGTATTTACATAATATGATTAAACGTGTGTCCAATAATATTGAGAATCTCCAATTTAACACATGTGTATCGGAATTTATGATTTTCGTCAATCATATACATGGACTTGAAACTATCAATATAGACATTATTAAAACTTTTATTGTNTTAATGAACCCATTTATGCCGCATTTAGCCCAGGAGTTATGGGAATTATCAGGAAATGAATCAGAACTTACTTTTAATGACTGGCCTAATTATGACGAAAACCNAATTCTATCTGATAAGTTAAAATTAGCNGTTCAANTCAATGGAAAACGNAGATCGGAAATTGAAGTAGATGTAAACATGGAAGAAAAGGATATAAAACAATTCGCGAAAACTGATTCAAAAATAATTAGGTACTTAGAAGAGAAGGAAATTCTAAAAGAGATTTATGTGAGGGGAAGATTGGTTAATCTTGTCGTTAAGTGATAATTAGTTAAATNTATTATTATACATAATATATATTATACATCATTTNCTTCAGTCAAAAAGGCTTTTATGTCTTCAAGAGAGCCAATCAATATAACTTTATTATCAGAAGTTAAATTTATCTCTGGCCCTGGATTTAATTGTTTAGTTCCATCTTTATTTAAAATAGCCACAATTGATAAATTAAATTTTTCTCTTATATTTAATTCACCAATAGTTTTATTATTTAAAACACTGAAGTTATTTACGGAAACTTCTTCAATAGAAAAATCTACTGAAATATCATCCGGAGCTTCAATTGTTACTATATCGTCGATATTTGGACTAATAAGTAATTCAGCCATACGATGACCGCCAGTTATATAAGGATTAACGACTTTATTTGCACCAGCTCTCTTAAGCTTATTACCAGTATCTTGTTTTGAGCACCTACTAATTATATAAGCATCGTGATTTAAGTTTCTTGATGACATAGTTACAAAAAGATTGTCTTGATCGTTATCTAAAACGACAACAATCCCCTTACTTTCCTTGATGCCTGCATTTATTAACGTTTCATCTAACGTAGCATCTCCATGAATATGATAATATCCATTTTCTTGGATATCTATAATTTTTGAATCATCTATATCAATAATTACAAATGAAATATTCTTTTTTTGAAACTCTGATGCTATAATTGCTCCCATTCTTCCATAACCACAGATGATATAATGGGATTCCAACCTTGATATTTTTTTTCGCATAGTTCGACTCCGATACGTATTCATTTGAATTAATTCAGCACCCAATTCATACAGAATAGCGGCAAAGCCGCTTACACCAAAAATAATGACAATAACTTTCCAAAGTTTCCCTAAATCTGATAATGGGTAAACTGCACCAACTCCAACCGTGGAAAGGGTAATTATCGTCATGTAAATACTGTCAATGATACTCCACTCATCTCCGCCTATTGTATAAAAACCCCCCGAACCGATGGCGACAATTACACCAAAATATAGTATATATTTTACTTTTTTACCTTGAATCATTTTTAGGTTCCAATTTTATCCAATGTTTTCTTGCATCCACCTAAGGTAATGAGCACTACTGTCTTGAATGTTAATCATAATTAATTCGGGCAAATCATACGAATGGATTTTTTCAAACATATTTTGAATATCATTTTTGAATTTTGCATCTGTCTTGATTATGAGTAAAAATTCCGAATCCTGGTGCAGCTCATTTTGCCAATTATATATAGATTCAACATTTGGAATAATATTCACACAGGCAGCTAGTTTATTCTTCACCAATTCGTTGCCAATGGTTCTGGCTTCCTCCCGAGAATCAGTAGTGCTATAAATGAGTACTGGATTCATATCTTTAACCTATTGACATATTGTAGCCTGAACTAACTTCGTTTCTCTACGACGGTCAGGCAAGGATGTACGCCCGGCAGGATTCGAACCTGTGACCTCTTGCTCCGGAGGCAAGCGCTCTATCCAGCTGAGCTACGGGCGCATACAAGAGGTAATATTATAACTATTTAACTATTTGAAATAACAACTCAATTGGTTTCTTTTGTGGAGATTAAGTACAATCCCCATCCCTACCGATTGCGTGGTCGATTACTAATGAAAGTTATATATTGGCGTAATGCCGAGCAATTATACTCACGCCACTTCTTCATGAAAATAGTTTTTCACAAGCATTTCATCAATAGATTCTCCGGTAGAATCCATTGCTAATAATTGATCAATTAACGCAAACTGCTTCTCCCCTATTTTATATATGTCATTATATGGAATTTGATGAAATGATACCATAGAATAACGTGGAATAAATTTGTCCGGAAATCTTTTTTCCAATTCTAATTCCAGCTTTCTTCTTTTTTGATAATTTGGATCATTCACATGATCGCGCATTTCAATATAATTTTCGATAGCCATATCCGCAATGGCATGACCGTTTTTTACATGTAATCCAGAGTAGTTTGCAAAAATATCTCCCCAATACCCTCTAAAATCGCCAACCAAGTTATTCATGACAGTACAATCCTGGAACGAAGCATTCATTCCCTGCCCAAAAAAGGGTACAATAGCATGGGCCGCATCTCCAATTAATGCTGCTTTATCTTTATAATGCCATGGGTCGCAATAAATCGATGCCAAATCGCCTGTGGGATTTGAGAGAAAATCTGTGGATAAGGTGGGCATCAAATCCATGACATCTGAAAAATGGAATTGGAATAATTCAATGACTTTCTCCTCTGTATCGATTGAATCAAAACTTACTTCGCCAGCCATGGGGAGAAATAATGTGCATGTAAAGGATTTATCCATATTCGGAAGCGCAATAAGCATAAATTGTCCNCGGGGCCAAATATGTAGCGCATGATTATCCAACTGAAACTGCCCATCTTTAGAAGGAAGAATCTGAAGNTCTTTATATCCATGNCCCAACGGTGTTTTCCTGTATCGAGCTTTTGNTTTATTTACTATTTCATCTCTAAGGACNGATGCGGAGCCATCACATCCCATTACGCAGGTAAAATCTTTTTGAATAATTTTACCATTATTTTTCTGTATAAATGAAAGTGTATTCGTATAAAGATCCACAGATGAAAGTTCATGATTAAAATGTATTTTGACATTTCCCGTTCCCTCGGCAAATGTCATCAATTCCTTATTTAATTGTGCACGGGAAACAGAATAAATCACCTCTGCATCCCGTTGACCATAAGGTTGAAGATTCGTTTTTCCATCCATATCATGAATCATACGGCCTTTCATAGGAATCGTTATGGGTGCAATCTTTTCGTAGAGCCCCACTTCCTTCAGCGCATGTATTCCCCGAATTGAAAGGGCTAAGTTTATAGATCTTCCGGATGAAAGCTTAACCGTACGCATATCATTACGGCGTTCAAATATCTCAACGGTAAATCCCTGTTGCGCCAAATAGGTTGCCATGAGGGGTCCAGCGAGACCAGCCCCAATGAGGGTAATCGTTTTTTTATCCAAGAATGGTATGAAGTATCATTTGAACGAAGTTGTATACTTCAGAATATTGGTTATATAATGGATGCGGCGCGACACGGATGACATCGGGTTCACGCCAATCACAGACAACACCCTTTTGGGAAATNGATTCAAAAATGGCTTTGCCTCCAGGTATAACTAAAGATAGTTGGCACCCCCTTTGATTAGGATCATTTGGGGTAATGATGTTGATTTCAGGTAGATTCTCTTTCAAAAGAAATTCCATATACCCGGTCATTATTTTACTTTTATCACAAATTGCAATCATACCCACATCATCATATATTTTCATAGAAGCCAATAAGGGCGCCATTCCTAATACAGGCNCATTGCTTATCTGCCATCCTTCAACCGTTTGAATAGGATCGAAGTCAGGCCCCATATCAAACCGTGTTTGTTTATTTTGACCCCACCAGCCAGCCAACCTTGGCCCCGTCCAATGATGATGCATTTCATTTACAAATATTCCAGATGGTGCTCCNGGTCCTGCNCAAAGGTATTTATATGTACACCAAGCAGCAAAGTCCACATTCCAGTCATGGAGATTCAAGTCAATATTTCCCGCAGCGTGGGCCAAATCAAATCCAACAAATGCACCTACAGATTTCCCCGCTTTTGTGATGGTTTCCATATCAAAAGCCTGACCGGTATAATAGTTGATGCCCCCCATAATAATTGTGGCTAACTCCTCCCCAACATCATTGATTGTATTAACGATATCATCTGTTCGAAGTGTGGTTTCTCCCGTTCTTGGGGTTAATTCAATCAATGAATCTTTGGGATCAAAACCATGAAGGTGAAAATGAGATTCCACCGCATATTGGTCCGAGGGAAAAGCACCTTTTTCGATTATAATTTTATGTCGGTTTTTAGTGGGCTGATAAAATGAGATTAATAATAAATTAATATTTACTGTGAGCGCATTCATGACCACAACTTCAGATGGANTTGCACCCACAAGCCGTGCNGAATTTNCCATTAGNTTTTCATGAAANTTTTCCCATCGTCNGTGTTGACCTAAAACNCCATCTTTCTCCCAANCATTTAATTCCATTTCTACNAANGNTCGAACGGATTTTGNNTGAAGACCTAAAGAATTCCCACATAAATACAATACTTCTTCCCCATTCTNATCTTTGGGGTAATANAATTGGTCTCTANAGGATTTTAATGGATCATTTTGATCTAACTCATTTGCGAATANTTTGGAATTTTTAAAAATCAATTAAATTGTTCTTTCGTAATGCCAAGCCAATCTAAAGCATTTAAATAAAGCATTTTTTCTTTCTCGATTTTTGATAAAGGTCCAGATTCAATGAGTCCCCCCGGCACCAATTCTCCAAGAGGAAATGGATAATCTGTTCCAAGTGCAATTTTATCCACACCTAACTTTTTAATTAAAAATGCCAATGCATCCATATCATGTACCAATGAATCGGTCCAGAATTTTCCTAAATAGTCAATCGGGTCAATTTTATTATCAACGGCACATAAATCTGGCCTCGCGTCGAAACCGTGTTGTATTCGACCAATCGTTGCTGGAAAAGATCCTCCACCATGGGCAAATGCCACTCGTAATTGTGGCAAACGTTCAAAAATTCCCCCAAATATCATTGAGCAAATGGCCCGGCTCGTTTCCGCAGGCATGCCCACCAGCCAGGGAAGCCAATATTTAGCCATGCTTTCCTTTCCCATTATATCCCATGGGTGCACAAAAAGAGCTCCATTTAAATCGGATAATGCTTCGAATATAGGAAATAATGATTCATCATTCAGATTCATCCCATTGATATTGGACCCAATTTGTACACCAGATAAACCTAATTCGTTGATGCATCGTTCAAGTTCGCCAATTGCTAAATCGGTATCTTGCATGGGGATAGTTCCCAGACCTATAAATTGATTAGGCGAATTAGATACAGTTTCGGCAATATGGTCATTAAGTAATTTAGATATATCCAGAGTATCTTTTGGTTTTGCCCAATAACTGAACATAACCGGTACTGTTGAAAGAACTTGGATATCAACGCCGTGCACACTGCATTCTTTTGTCCGTACACCGGGATCCCATAAATTGGATTCAACCTCTCGGAAAAATTGTTCATCCTTTATCATTCGTGCGCAGCCTGTATGGTTGTGCTCCAAATGAATCCAACCACCATAACCGTACTTTTCTTTAAGATTTGGCCATTCTTTGGGAAGTATATGGGTATGTATATCAATTTTCATAATAAGAGATAGTTATATGAAATAAAGTGAATTAGGGTTTTTCTTGGATAGCTCCACAAGATCCACATGTTCTATCTTCAATATTATTCCAATAGGCATCAAATAATGGCGGTAATTGGGTGACAATATTTTCCAAATCCAAAGTGACTTCATGAATCACCTCGTTACATTCATCACAATACCACTGGAATGCATCCAATGCGCCGGGTTCCCTCTGGTATTCTACTACAAGTCCAACAGTATTTTCAAATCGCTGAGGTGAATGGGGAATATTTTTTGGAAGTAAAAATATTTCACCTTCTTTAATTGGTATGTCCACCCTTTTTCCTCCATCCATAATCTTCAGTACCATATCTCCTTCTAACTGATAGAAAAATTCTTCAACCGTATCCACATGATAATCTTTGCGCGTATTTGGTCCGCCTACTACCATAATCATAAAATCACCATCTTTGTACACCACTTGGTTCCCAACCGGCGGTTTCAACAAATGACGATTATCTTCTATCCATTTTTTAAAATTAATCGGTGGTCTCACGGGCATTATTTTCTCCTAATCAATGGTCGCGATACATTTCAATTCGATGGCGATGGGTGTGGGTAACAATGATACTTCAACTGTGGTTCGGCACGGTTGATTCTCCTTGAAGTATTCTGAGTACAGCTTATTATAAGAGTCAAAATCATTTTTGATATCTGTGAGGAAAACCGTCACATCCACAAGCTTATCCCAGGAACTACCTGCTTCTTCAAGAATGATTCGTACATTTTCAAAAACAGAATGACATTGGGCAATAATGTCGTGGGATATAACATTTCCATTTTCATTCACTTCAACACCGGGAATATCATTTGAATTTGGTTTTCTCGGTCCAACGCCTGACAGAAAAAGCAGATTTCCCACTTTTATTGCATGTGGATATAAACCCACCGGTTTTGGTGCTTTATTCGTTTTAAATTTCATGAATTTTGCTCGCATATATTTTTTGGTTCTGTAAAAAAGTTTAGTATTTCGGTACCACCTTCCCGCCCCATTCCTGATTGTTTCATTCCTCCAAAAGGCGTTCTCAAATCCCTTACCAACCAGCAATTAATCCAAATAACGCCAGCATCGATATTTCTCGCTAGGCGCGTGGCCTTGTCTATATCCTCCGTCCAGATAGTAGCAGATAATCCGTATTCTGTATCATTGGCAATATCAATGGCCTCCCCTTCATCCTTAAATGGAATAATTGTGACAATCGGACCAAATATTTCTTCTTGATTGGTTCTGCACGAATTAATCAAACCATCAATAACCGTCGGTTCAACAAACCAACCTCCTTCGCATCGTCCTTTTATAGTTACTGGTTTTCCACCNGTTAATATTGTGCCACCTTCTTCTTGTGCCAATTCAATGTAAGTCATCACTTTATCCAAATGCGGCTTNGAGGTAATAGACCCAATTTGGGTAGAATCTTCAATTGGATCACCCACAATAAGCGCAGAGACCTTTTCAACAAAATCTTTTCGGAATTTATTGTAAATATTTTCTTCTACCATAATTCGTGAACTACATAAACATATTTGTCCTTGATTGGAGAATGAAGACTTTACCACCGTTTCGAGCATTGCATCATAATCACAGTCGGAAAAAACAACAGCAGGATTTTTACCCCCCATTTCTAACGATATTTTTTTAAACATGGGTGCTGATTTAGTTGCAATTACTTTCCCTGTAGCCGTTCCTCCCGTAAATGAAATTGCTTTTATTCCACTATGACTGATTAATGCATCGCCAGCAGTCATCCCCTGCCCATGAATAATATTTAATACGCCAGCTGGCAAGCCGGCATCTTTGCATATTTCTCCAAATTTAAATGCAGTAAATGGTGTTAATTCAGACGGTTTCGCTACTACAGTATTGCCCGTAATGAGTGCCGGTGCTATTTTCCAGGTAAATAAGTATAAAGGGAGGTTCCAGGGTGAGATACATCCTACTGGTCCTAAAGGAGATCGAATCACCGTGTTATGAGATGAATCATTATTTATATTAAACTCAAACTCAAATTGACTCGCATACTCCGCAAAAAACCTAAAATTTGATACTGCCCTNGGGATGTCGACACTCCTGGCTAATGATATTGGTTTNCCTGTATCTCTCGATTCGTATTTTGCNAATTCATCCAAGCGGGATTCAATNATTTCCGCAATNGTTTTCAAATATACAGATCGTTCATCCAANGATAAAGATGACCATTCGGGGAAAGCGTCAATTGCTGAATTAACAGCGAGATGAATATCGTCACCATTGCTATTGGGCACTTGGCAATATACTTGTCCTGTTGCNGGCTCAAATACATCCAAATAATTATTGGATTTTGGATTTACATAATCTCCATTAATAAAATTGGATAGTAGTTCCATTAGTCGCTTACGCGTGCCCCATCCACCGGTACATCAGTTCCATTAATATAACTTGCAGATTCAGATGCCAAAAAAGCAACTGCGGATGCTGTTTCTTCTGGTTCCGCTAAACGGCCTAATGGAATAGTTTTAATCCATCGATTGAATATTTCTAAATCAGTCATATTATTTTCTTGAGCTTGAACGTTGGCTAAATCAGTAATACGTTTTGTATTTGTAAATCCCGGTAGAATATTATTAACCGTAATGCCAAATTGTCCTAATTCAATNGCCAGTGTTTTTGCCCAGTTCCCCACTGCCCCCCTCGTAGAATTTGAAACACCTAATCCCGGAATCACCTGCTTCACTGATGTAGAAATGATATTAATAATCCGTCCCCATCCTGCAGATTTCATTCCCGGTACTACTGCTTGTGCCAATATTTGATTACAAATGAGATGCCGATTGTATGCAATAATAAATTCCTCCTCTTTCGCATCAATGAGTGGGCCACTGGGAGGGCCGCCTGAATTATTAATCAGTATATGAATTATTTTTTTGTTTACCAAATAATCTTTAACATTCTTCCGAAGAGAATCAGGATCATTAAAATCTGCACAAATATAATCATGTCCTCCACCGTTTAAGGAAGAAACCAATGAGGCTAATAATTCTTTATTCCTAGCTATGAGTGTAATCGTTGCACCCCGTTCAGCTAATTTTTTTGCACTAGCCAAGCCAATTCCCTGGGTACTCCCGCATACAAATGCATTTTTTCCTTTTAGACTTAAATCCATTATTTATCTTTCACATGAAAATGAAAATTAAGATTATTTTCAACTTCTTGAGGAAGTTTTGGCAAAGATGATCTTGGAATTAAAAAAGTAGTTAATTCACCAATATCACTAAAAATACGGTGTTTTTCGGCAGTTTTTGTTAAGTATTCCGATCCTGTCGATCCACCTGTACCAATTTTTCGTCCGATCATTCTAGAAACCATGAGTGCATGGCGATATCGCCATGTGGTGAATAACTCATCCACATCAGCTAACTTTGTCAATAATTGATATGGGTTATGCAGTATAGGGTGATCCCGATATAATAATATGAGTAGGGCTGCCTGGGTTGCCTTTAGGGAAAGACGCCAATGCCCATCTTCAACCATTTTATTATGCTGGGATTGATTCAACACTACACCAAAAGATGCTTCCGTTTTTGCATATTCGTTTAAATGCTTTTCCTTCTCAGCATTTGATAGTTTTTCATTGGTGTCAATCAAATGTCTATCATCGGCCAGCATGGTTGACACTGCTTGTTCGTATTCCTGCCAAAAAGAAGTTTCTCCCCAATATAAAAATGGTGTTCTTTCCAGCCATCTTTCCATGAGTTCAAAAAGGGATTTTAAATCTTCTGACCCCTGAACTTTTTCCTGATCTTCTGTCTTTAGATATGAGCAATAATTTGATCCACCATAGCTGAATCGATCTTCCAGTTTCAAACCCAATTTATTTTCTACCAATCGAAACTGAACACTTTGGAAACCGGAAGCTGGAATTAAAAAATCTCTAAAATCAAGAAAATCCATNGGAGACATGGTTTCTAATACTTGGATTTGATCAATCAGAATTTTTTGAATTTCAATAATGCGATTCAGTCTGGAAACAGCAGTACCAATATGGGACTCATTAATATCATCCTTCCCAAAAATATCAATTACAGAGTCCAATTCATATAAAATTTGCTTAAACCATAATTCATAAACTTGATGAATAATAATGAACAGCATTTCGTCATGGGCGTGTTGACCATATTCATCGCTTTTGAGTTCCTGACTGTTCAATAATTTGTCCAGTCCCAAATAATCATGATAATATTGGGGTGGATATGGTTTTTCGTTTTTCATTAATCCTCCATAAAATTAAATAAAAATGGTCTGGAAGGTGCCGCATCTAATTGCATAGGCGGAATTTCAATTTTCATAAAATATTGACCATCATGAATATGTTCAGGAATAAAGGCGAATTCTGTGATAGTT
The DNA here is from genome assembly GCA_002715035.1 of Fidelibacterota bacterium. Classification (GTDB taxonomy): domain Bacteria; phylum Fidelibacterota; class Marinisomatia; order Marinisomatales; family TCS55; genus TCS55. The sequence goes on along the minus strand of PAXB01000004.1, from coordinate 26,615 downwards.
TTTTTATAGGGTGCCAATCTTTCAAAATAAAGATGATGATTTCCCAACCGCCCATCATCATCATATTTATCAATGGTGGGTAAATCTACCACCCAATGAATAATGCCGAGCTTATTAATATACCGAACGGCATCTGCTGTGAAAAATGGCGTATTACCTGGATGGTATTTTTTTGTCAATTTATCTTTCGAATTTGGAAGTGTTCGGATCACCAAACCATCGGTAGAACTGGATACTTTATTTTCAATCATTTCTCGGGTAATCACCCACTCAATATCTTGAACATCGCAGTGGTAGTTTTCCTCTGTTTCTGACCAATGAACCGGCGAGACGGAAATCAATTCAGATAAAATAAAATCGGGAGCTAATATATCATTGATAAAAATATCTTCATCATAAATATGTCCTGCACATTCTGTATGAGTTCCCGTACAATGAACGTTTTGATTCAAGACCATAACATCACACCCCACTCCATTAATAGCCTCACCAACAAAAGATCCATCTTGATAAGGGTGGGCTTCTCCCTTGGGAGCGTAATGAAAATTTGGCTGATCGCCATTGTAATTATATGGAATGGCCAGGCAGACAGTTGATTTCAAATCAACATGATAGGTTTTGTATTTTTTTGTGAGTGTTAATTCCATCGAAATAATGAGAATGTCTTCGATAGAAAATAGGTCAATTTATATAAAGTACAATGAAAAATCAGACCTGTGTTCGCTCTGCTGCTTCAACCGTATTTTCCACCAACATGGCAATAGTCATGGGTCCTACGCCCCCAGGCACAGGTGTAATAGCTGATACTTTTTCAGAGAGAGAGAGTTGATCCCCATCTCCCACTAATTTATATCCTTTTGGTGAATTATCGGTTACACGATTAATGCCTACATCGATAACAATTGCGCCTTCCTTAACATGATCCCCTTTTAAATATCCAAGAGAACCCATGGCAAGTATAATAATATCAGCCTGTTTTGTATAGTGACTTATATTATCCGTACCTGAATGACAAATGGTTGTAGTCCCATTAGAATTTGCTTGTTTTAAACTTGTTAAGATTGAAATGGGCCGGCCAACAATATTACTCCGACCAACCACAACAACATGCTTTCCTGAGATTGTAATATTGTAATGGTGAAAAATTCGCATTATTCCTTTAGGTGTACAGGGAATAAAAATTGGTTTTCCTGCTGCAAGACAACCCAAATTATATGGATGAAAACCATCCACATCCTTTTTGGGATCAATTGCATCAATTATTGCATCTTCGTCTATATGGTTTGGCAGGGGTAGTTGAACCAAAATTCCATGGAATTGGATATTCTTATTCAATTCATATATTTTAGAAAGTAATACTTCTTGAGTAATATCTGATGGATATGTTATCGTATCAGAAAAAAGCCCATGGTTTGAAAATTGCCGGGTTTTATTTCGCACATATACTTGAGAAGCGGCATCTTCTCCCACGATAATGACAGCCAAACTGGGAATTATCGATTGGGATTTTAGGGTGGTTATTCGGCCTTTAAGCGCCGCGTATACACTATTACTGACCTCTTTTCCGGATAGAATCTTTGGTTCCATGGTCAGGGGATATAAAAATTATTTTTGAATTGCTTCGTCGACAATTTCAATCAAAGATGATACTTTACCCTCAACATCATTTTTGATTTTTTCGGTTTTTCTTTTGGCAGAAAAGTAATCATCGGAAATATTCATCGCAGCAAGAATAGCCACTTTAGTTGGAACCTGCGGCGTAGACAACTCATCCTGAACCTCCCGCATTTTCATATCCACATATTCCGCTATATTCTTGATATACGTTGCATCGGCAGGTGCCTTAATGGTGTATTCCTGACCGTAAATGGTCACCTTCACGTAATTTTCACTTCCATCCATTGATTCACTCATTTTTTGTTAACGTAATTTAGCGCTGAAATTTTTAGAAACCACTCGTATAATTTCATTTATCACTGAATTTACATCCTTATCTTCAAGTGTTTTACTATTACTCTGAAATCGCAGTTTTAATGCCACTGCTTTTTTATTTTCCCCAACAGATTCATCGCGGAAAATATTATATGGTTCTACTTTTTTTAATATAGATTTTCCATTTTTCTGAATGGTTGAGACGATGTCTCCAACAAGCGTATTCTCTTTAACAACAAAATTCAAATCTCGTTCGACTGCAGGATAATTAACAATAGGAATATACTTTACTGTTTTATCGGTTAAAACTAAAAGCGTATTTAAATTAAATTGGAATCCAAATGATTGACCGATATCTAAATTCATCCCCGAAACAAATTGATGTGAAATATCCCCAAAATATCCAATGATATTTCCCTTTACTTCCACCGAAAAGGCATTTTGAAATCCATACTCATTATCTTTATCGGGTTTAATAAGAATATTCTGAATTTGTAATCTGGATAGAAATGATTCTATTACGCCTTTTAGGGCAAAAAAGGATGCGGAACGTTTCTTCTTATGATGCACGGATTCACCATGGAGTAGTCCATGGATGATTCCTGTTAGTTGTAGTTTTTCAACAATTCCTGCCATTCCAGGGTTTTCTTGCTCAAACACATTTCCCCATTCATATAACATCAAATCGGGTTCACCATTTTTAACATTGAAGTCCGCAGTTTTCAATAATCCGGGAATTAAACTCGTCCGTAATTGATCCATTTTATCAGATAAAGGATTCATAATCTTTACCGATGGTATATCCAACAAAGATACTTTTCGACTGGATTGTAAGGAATTATTGAANACCTGGGTAAATCCCAGTCCTGTCAAAACAGATGTCATGATTGTTATGCCTTTGTGTGGATCAGGCTCGTGGTTTTCCATAATGCCATTATAATGATATTTGGATGGCACATTATCAAACCCAAATAATCGGATCACTTCTTCTATTAAGTCCACTTCCCGTTCTAAATCTGGGCGCCAGGATGGTGGTGTTGCCGTCCATTTTTTCGACTTTCCTTTTACGGTACAGCCCAATCCTTTTAAAGTGAGAAGAACGAATGAGTCATTGATGTCACAACCGGATAATAAATCCAATTTTTCACGCGTTAGCTCAATGGGTTTTTGTCCAATTTTTTTCGGGTAGGGATCTGCCATACCGGCGACCCAATTTCCTCCTGCCACCTCTTCTAACAATTGGACCACTCGCCAGAATGCATTTTCTGCCCCATTGGGATCTGCGCCTCGTTCAAATCNCTTAGAGGCATCCGTACTCATTCCAAGTGATTTAGCACCTTTTCTGATGGTCGGTGCATCAAAATAAGCACTCTCAATTAAAACAGTTGTTGTCTCCTTAGTTACAGCACTGTCCAAACCGCCCATCACGCCTGCAATAGCCACCGGTATTTTTCCATTGGTAATCAATAATTGTTCTTGAGATAATTTTCTTTCTATTTCATCAAGCGTTGTTATTTTTTCNCCTTTTTTTCCTCGACGAATGAGAACCGTCTTTGAACCGAATTTATCGTAATCGAACATGTGGGTCGGGTGGCCCATTTCCATCATGACAAAATTTGAAATATCTACAATATTATTAATACTTCGCTGACCGATAGATTCTAATCGATTTTTCAGCCAATCAGGAGATGGTCCTACTTTTACATTTTTGACGATACCTGCTATATAGCGAGGGCATTCATCTATATTCTCAAATTCAACCGATATCCAATCTTCAACTTCACTTTTAGTGAATGGGCGGGGTTGATAGTCGGGAGAATGTAATGGGGAGGATATTTTAACAGAAATATCCCGTGCCACACCTAAATGTGAAAAACAATCAGGGCGATTTGGGGTGATATCCAATTCAATTGATAGAGCATTTTCTTGAATATATTGAACGAATGAGGATCCAACTTTGGCATTATCATTTAAGACCATGATACCATCATGTTCATCTGAAATCCCCAATTCACTTTCAGAACAAATCATCCCTTTACTTACTTCGCCTCTGATTTTAGCTTTTCCAATTTTGAAATCTCCTGGGAGGACGGATCCCACAGGTGCAAAAGCAATTTTTTGTCCCGTATCTACATTGGGTGCGCCACAAACAACAGGTAATATGTTATTTCCATCAAATACCTGACATAGGCTCAGTTTATCCGCATTAGGATGCTTGACCTTTTCTTTGACCTCTCCAATAATAATATCGTTTAAATTAGCCGCATCCAAGCCTTGTTCCGCCTCAAGGCCCAGCATGGTTAACATATCAGCGGTTTTTTCCGTACTGGATGGCACATCAACAAATTCTTTTAACCAATCAATGGAGATACGCATTAAAACTGCTCCAAAAATCGCATATCGCCTTGGTATAATAAACGTATATCGTCGATACCATATTTCAACATACAGATTCTTTCAATACCCATACCAAAAGCAAAACCATGCCAAATATCTGGATCAATATCTACAGATTTAAATACCTCTGGATCTACCATACCGCAACCAAGAATTTCCAACCATTGTCCACGTTTTTCACTCCAAATATCCACTTCTGCACTGGGTTCAGTAAACGGAAAAAAACTGGGGCGAAATCTCATTTTTGTATCAGCGCCAAACATCCGTTTAACAAAATATTCCAATATTCCCTTTTGATCAGCAAAGGAAACATTTTTATCCACATAAAGGCCTTCTACTTGATGGAAAAGGCAATAGCTCTTAAAGCTAATTGCTTCATTGCGATACACACGTCCGGGGATGATATAACGAAGGGGTGGATCTTTTTCTTCCATTAAATGGATTTGTACATTAGACGTATGGGTGCGTAATACGGTTTCGGAATCAATAAAAAATGTGTCCTGCATATCTCTTGCAGGATGTTCAGGGGGAAAATTCAACCCACCAAAATTATGAAAATCATCATCAATTTCAGGACCATATGCCACGGAAAAACCAATATTCATGAAAATAGATTTTATATCGTCCATTGTTTGCTGCAGGGGGTGAACATGTCCCACGGGAAATGTTAATCCCGGTAAAGAATAATCTGATTCACCGTAAGATTTTTCTCGAGATTTGGNTGAACCCGTTTGGGAGTTAAAAACAGAACTGATTTCCTGTTTTATTTCGTTTAATAATTTGCCTGCTATTGGGCGTTCTTTGTCAGACACATCTTTCATTATAGAAAAAAGTCCGGCGACCAGGCCTTTTCGACCCAGATATTTTATACGTAATGCTTCTACAGTCTGGTCATCAGTAGGGAAAGGATCAGAATCGGTCCGAAAATTATTTCGGACCGATTCAATTGATTCCTTTATATTCATCAGCTAGCGATGGCTTTAGCCAATTCGGCAAAAGTATTGGGCTCATTCATAGCCATATGGGCTAGTACCTTACGGTCGAGTTCAATTCCTTTTCCTTTTAATCCAGCGATGAATTGTGAATAGGACAAGCCGTGTTGCCGCGCAGCTGCATTNATACGNATAATCCACAGACGTCTAAACTGACGTTTTCTCTGTCTCCTATCACGATATGCATACAGTCCTGCCTTCTCAACTGCCTCTTTGGCTGTTTTGAAGTTGCGGCTCCGGGCACCATAGTAGCCCTTGGCCTGCTTCACGATTTTGCGATGTCGTCTGTGCCGAGGCACAGAACTATTTGCTCTAGGCATTTTAGTCTCCTATTCTATTGAGCAATCATCCGACGGACGCGCTTTGTTTCAGATGCATCTACCAAATCCGGTTGACGCATTTTACGTTTTGCACTGTTACTCCGGCGAATGAGCATGTGACTATGGTTTGCTTTGTTTCGTCTTATTTTACCAGTACCTGTCAAACGAAACCGTTTGGCGGCACTGCGTCTTGTTTTCTGCTTTGGCATTAACTATCTCCTATTTACCAGTCAAAATAATTGTCTGACGACGACCTTCCAATTCTCCATGTTTTTCCACAACAGCGATATCGGAAAATAAATCTATTATACGGCCCAACACATCAAGACCTAAATCAAGCCGAGACATTTCACGGCCACGATACATGAGGGTGATTTTAAGTTTACAACCATCTGATATGAACTGCCTTCCCCGGTTAACTTTTGTCAATAAATCGTGATCATCAATTCTTGGACGAACACGCAATTCTTTAATTTTAACAACATGTTGTTTTTTCTTACTGGCCTGGGCTTTTTTCTTTTCCTCATATTTGAGTTTTCCATAATTGAGGATTTTAGCTACCGGCGGCTTCGCATTGGGGGACACTTCGATTAAATCTTGACCCACATCCATTGCTCTCGCAATGGCATCTTCGGTCTTCATTACACCGAGTTGTTCTCCGGTTTCAGAAATTAAACGCACTTCCTCGGCACGTATTTTTTCGTTTACTCTAATCTTATTAACTTTCGCGATGGGGTAGACTCCTTTGTTTTATTTCAGAAATAATGTTTTTAAGCAGTTGATCTGTTTTGATCACACCCTGATCTCCAATAAATCTACGGCGTGTCGATACAGTATTTTCTTCTGCTTCTTTCTTGCCAACAATCNCCATAACAGGAATTTTATTCANTTCTGCCAGGCGAATTTTGGCACCAATTTTTTCAGGACGATCATCCATNTTAACGCGAATGCCTGCTGCTTTAAATTTTGACTGAACTGATNTTGCATAAGTATGTGTTTTTTCCGANACGGGCAANATAATTACTTGGATTGGGGAGAGCCATAATGGAAAATCGCCTCCGTAATGTTCAATGAGAAACCCAATAAATCGTTCATGTGTACTCAAAGGCGCACGGTGAATACATAAAGGAGTTTGCTCACTTCCATTCTCATCTGTATAGGTTAAATTAAACCGTTTTGGTATAGCAAAATCAACCTGATTNGTGGCTAAGGTAAATTCTTTTCCGATTGCGCTCCACACCTGAACATCAATTTTTGGACCATAGAAGGCAGCTTCTCCTGGAATTTCCNNAAAATTAATACCGCCATTTTTCAGAGCANTNCGAACCACATNTTCGGTTTGATTCCAAAGTTNCGGTTCNTCAATATATTTTTTACCTAATGCTGNCGGATCATGGAGGCTCANTCTCATTTCATATTTATCAATTCCAAATATATCNAAATACTCCANATACATCTGGCATACATCCATAAACTCCNCTTCAAAGTCTTCATGGGAACANTANATATGTGCGTCATTCATTTGCATACTTCGAACGCGCATGAGACCAAATAGCTGCCCAGATTTTTCATATCGATANCACGTACCATATTCNGAAATTCNGAAAGGTAAATCNCGATAACTTTTTGGCGATGCATCATAAATNTTGTGGTGGTGAGGACAATTCATTGGTTTAACGTAATATTCAATNCCATCCACATCCATGGCCGGAAACATCGCATCTTTATATAAATCCAGATGGCCGGATTTTTTATATAAATCACCTTTCGTTAAATGAGGCGTACGCACCCGTTGATAACCATGTCGCGTCTCTATATTTTTAGCCAGCGCTTCCAGTTCATCAATAATGATTCCCCCATTGGGAAGCCATAACGGTAAACCGGGACCTACTTCGTCATCGAATGTATAAATTTCCAACTCTTTTCCCAGTTTGCGATGATCTCTTTTTTTCGCTTCTTCGAGAAAAATCAAATATTCTTTGAGTTCTTTTTTGGTGGAAAAAACCGTTCCATAAATTCGCTGAAGCATTTTATTTTTTTCATCACCTCGCCAATATGCACCGGAACTACTCAGCAATTTAAAATGTTTTATTTTACCCGTGGATGGCACGTGGGGGCCCCTGCAAAGGTCAATAAAATCGCCTTGACTATAGGCGGAAATATTATCAGCTGAATCAATCTGTTCAATAATTTCAACTTTATAATCTTCACCCATCCCTTTAAATAATTTAATGGCTTCATTTCGCGATAATTTTTGTCTGGAGACTGGGAGGTTTGCTTTCGAAAGTTCCCGCATTTTATTCTCAATCTTTTCAAGATCTTCCGGGGAGAAGGTGCCATCAATGTCAAAATCATAATAAAATCTATTCTCGATGGCTGGGCCAATGGTCACCTGAGATTTTGGCCATAATGATTTTACTGCCTGTGCCATTAAATGTGCAGTGCTGTGGAGGAGAACTTCGTGCCCCTCATCTGAACTGCCTGTATATAAACTTACACTTGCATCAGACGCAATAGAAATATTAGCGTCAGACAATGCACCATTTATAGATGCAGCAACTGTATCTTGGGCTAATCGAGGTCCAATACTCTCGGCTATTTCTAACGGTGTAATTCCCGCAGCATATGACCGAGTCGATTTATCTGGTAAAGTAATTGTGATTTTGCTCATAGAATAAATGTAAGAATCAATTTAAAATATAAAATGGCTGTATGTCGCCATAGGCGAAATAAGTTCCACTTTGGAAGGTCTTAGATATAATAATCGTATCATTATGTATGTTTTGACTGGGCGAANAATAAGATTTTTTCAAGACTGATNAAAACGGTCTTTTCTTCTGTCGGCATTTTTCCTGATCTGACAGTAATTGCTGACGTATTAACCGTGGGCGATGAGGGATTCGAACCTCCGACCTCTTGCGTGTCGAGCAAGCGCTCTAACCAACTGAGCTAATCGCCCCCAATAAAGCCCGGAAATTTACTATTTTTCTTAAATAGAATGGAAAGCATAAATACAAATTAATTTTCAGTGATTTCTGATGGTATTAATGAAGTTTCATAAACCAGTTTATCCGATAAAATATCGAGTGCTACTTTCACAATTTTATCATCCTTTAATGCTTGTTTGACCCTACCCTCTGGTCCGTTCATCAATCCTGCAAATTCTAAAATAATTATCTGTCCAATATCTTCCGACTCTAATGCAATACTTTGCTCTTCCTGGTTTGCGTAAAATTGAGATAAAGTTTCTAACGCCTGATTNGCTTCTGCATTCATGCTGTCCAATGCAGNNATTTTCTCTTTAACCTGNCCCAATTCTTTTTCTCCCGGAAGTTGAATATCATCCTCCTGTTCTTTGATAAATTCATTGAATTTGTCAATAATAGTAAGGTCATCTAATACTTCAGAGAACGTTTGGTACCGATGTTTGTTCTGCTGAGCAAAGGAATAAAAATAACCCCGCCGCCAATATTGGCTGGAAAGTGCTGCCATGCGTTCAGGTGTAATGGTCGAATCAGGGGTTATACCGCCGTTGCCCAAAACATTCCGACCGCTCATCGTTGTAAAAACAGAATCTTCTTCAGTTTTATTCAGAATATATTTATNATCAATATAATCACGTTTTTGGATAAACCGTCCACTGGGTATATAATACCGGGCGGTAGTGACTTTAATGCTTCTTTTATCATCAATTTCGTATTGNGATTGAACCAGTCCTTTTCCATAGGATNTCTGCCCCAAAATAATTCCNCGATCCAAATCCTGAATGGCACCCGCCACAATTTCACTGGCAGACGCACTNCCTTGGTTGATCAGAACAGCAATATTTACGTCATCCGGTATAAGGGGTTTACTTCTGGAATAAAAAGATCGGTTTGAATCTTTGGTCCGCCCCTTTGTCGAGACCAAAGGGCTATCCTTTTGAATGATCATATCCAAAATGGCCACTGCAGAAGAAAGCAAACCGCCCGGATTATCTCTTAAGTCAATGATAATTTCTTTTGAATCCTGATTTAATAGTTGTTGAAAAGCTTTACGCATTTCATTCGGAGTATTCCTTGAAAAACGATTTAATCGAACATAACCGGTCGATGGNGAAAGCATTCCAGAATATGTAATCTCTTTCACTTTAATTGTCGATCGAACCAAATTGAATACAATNGGATCGTCTTCGCTATAACGTTTTATAGTNAGTTTGACTTCAGTTCCTTTTTNACCGCGAATNTTAGACGCGGCTNCATTNAATGTCATTTTTTTTACATCTTCATCATTCACTTTAAGAATAACATCACCACTNATAATGCCGGCTTTTTTGGCCGGACCGCCATCNATTGGCGCTACAACTGACATGGTTTTATTGCGATACCCCAATTGGATACCCACACCGCCATACTTCCCCTTGCTTAAGANATTTATCTGATGTTGTTCATCTTCCACCATGAATACAGTATAAGGGTCTAAATTTTGGGTAATGCTCTGGATACTCGCTTTTGTGAATGCTTCCGGATCTAATTCATCCACATAAGTAGAAAATATTTGATTATATACTTGATTAAAAAGTCGTTGTGATTGGCCGATNTGTCGATATAGGCTNGATTGAGTCACTGCCAGCGAAATTGCACCAGTGAGAATGGCAATTGGGAGGATAAGCCTCAAAAAATATTTTTTCATTCGAACAAATGTCTCCTTCTTAATTCTGTTAAAATTGTTCCGTGGATATTATCAATCGTGTCATGGCCGTCGATCAAAACAATCCTTTCATTGAATTGATTGCACAATTCAAGGTAGGCATTCCGAACCTTCGTTTGCAAATCAATTCCCGCTCGTTCAATCCGATCTCTNTCCTGTTTTTTTCTCCGAGATGCTTCTTCCGNTAAAATATCAACGAAAAATGTGACATGNGGTTCCAATTTATACGTTGCGAATTGATTGAGTTTAATCAGCCAACCCAAATCAATATTTCGCCCTCCACCCTGATAAGCTAAAGTGGAGTCGGTAAATCTGTCGGCAATTACATTTATTCCAGCAGTTAAATTNGGCTGGATGACCTCATGCGTCAATTGAGCACGACTCCCGGTCATAAGCAGTGCTTCCGTTCGGTCACAAATATCTTCTAAATGGCGATGGAGCAATATATCGCGAATTTCTTCAGAAATGGTCGTGCCCCCAGGTTCTCTGACCAATATTGTTTTTTGTCCAGATTGGTTCATGGCATCCATAAGTNATTTGACTTGTGTACTTTTTCCACAACCATCAATTCCTTCAAAAGAAATAAATATCCCTTTAGAAATAGACATTGGGGTCATCCTTTCCAATCATAATCACAAATTCACCTCGGGGGGTTTTTTGTGTAAAATGGGATAGTAATTTTGATACATTTCCTCGAATCATTTCTTCATGTAACTTCGTCAATTCTCGTCCAATTACTGCCGGACGGTCACCCATAAATTCCAAAATATCTTTCAAAGTNCGAACAATGCGCTTTGGGCTTTCATAAAATATAACCGTAGCCTCAATAGCGCTTAATCGGGTCAATTTAGCTTTTCTGCCTTTTTTATGGGGTAAGAAGCCTTCAAATATAAAACGATCTGTAGGTAATCCTGAAGCGGTAAGCGCAGTGATAGAGGCGGAGGGACCTGGGATGGCTTCTATCCTGTTTCCGGATTCAATAGCAGCCCGGATTAATTTGTATGCGGGATCGCTAATTCCAGGGGTACCCGCATCCGTAACGACAGCNACGTCTTTTTCTGTACTTAAATGATCAATTATCTTTGGAATTCNNGTAAACCTGTTATGTTCATAATAGCTGACTGTTGGCGTTGAAATATTATAATGAGTCAGTAATTTTCTCGTTAGTCTTGTATCCTCTGCAGCAATGAGAGATACTTCTTTTAAAATACGCAACGCTCGAAGGGTGATATCTTCTAAGTTACCAATGGGGGTTGAGACGATGTATAGAACACCAATTTCTGACATAAGTCTAATTATCGAGACAATGCACGATTAATCATAGCAAGTCCCTGATCTATTTCTGATTTAGAAATAATTAAATGAGGACGAAACCGAATGGATGTATAACCACATCCCAACATAATGGCTCCTTCTTCTGCAATTAAAGCAAGCATTCTATCTCTTTCATTAGTACTGGGCAAATCAAACGCACCAAACAATCCGAGATTACGTGCATTGGTTATCATGGCATTATGATTGGCCTGGAGTGATTCTAATCCCTGTCTTAAGTATGCACCATTTTCCATCACCTGATCGATGAGATTTTCCTGTTCAATAATTTCTAAATACATGGTAAATCGAACCATATCAACCAGATTCCCTCCCCATGTCGAATTAATCCTGCTGGATTCTTTAAAAACATGTCCGTCTACCTCATCCAGCCTGGCAGCAGCAAATATACCGCATACCTGGGTCTTTTTACCAAAACAGATGATATCTGGACGACAATCCTTACCATAATGCTCGTGAGCCCACATTTTTCCTGTAAGACCAACCCCCGTTTGAACTTCATCATAAATGAGTAAAAATTCATGTTCATCTGCCAATTTTCTTAGTTGTCTAAAAAAGGATTCACGAAAATAATTATCTCCACCCTCCCCTTGAATNGGTTCAATGATCAATCCTGCAATTTCATCAGGAAATTGTTTTATCGCNGATTTAATTTCCTTGATTGCCTTCGCCTCTTCTCTTTTAACATCGTTTATGACTGTATCAGTCAAAGGAAATGATAATTTTGGATTGTGAATACGCGGCCAATTAAACTTCGGGAAATATTCTGTTTTACGTTTATCAGGAGAATCAGTGAGACTNAGGGTGTATCCNGTTCTGCCATGAAAACATTCTTTNAAATGAAGAATTTTNGATCCGCCTTCGCTTTTACCATTTGNTAAATTTTTNCGNACTTTCCANTCAAATGCTNCTTTNAGTGCATTTTCTACNGCCAACCCTCCNCCTTCNANATAAAATGCATATGGTAAATAATCNGGTTGNGCTAACCGTCCCATGGTNTCNACAAATTCGGCCATTTCTGATGAATAAATATCTGAATTNGNNGGTTTATTCATGGCTGCNTTNANAAGNCGATCTTTATTCTNAATGAGATAAGGGTGATTATATCCAACCGACATNGATGCGAACATGGAAAATANATCNAAGTATTCCTTTCCATCGCGGCCATCCGCTAACCATGATCCNTGACTTTTATTCAAGTCAATGACATAATCCATTCCATCGGCTAACATGTATTGAGCGATNTTTTCTTTTACATTTANTGCTGAAATANTTGACATTANTTAATCTCTATTCGTTGTTATTATTTGTGATATATTCATTNACTTAAATTAAAACTTATACCTTGAGCCAATGGAAGNTCTGAACTCCAGTTCAANGTATTNGTCTGTCTTCTCATATATTGTTTCCACGCATCGGAACCGGATTCNCGNCCACCGCCNGTTTCNTTTTCTCCNCCAAATGCACCACCAATTTCTGCACCGGATGTGCCNATATTAATATTNGCGATTCCACAATCACTACCTCGATGAGATAAGAAATATTCCGCATGACTCACATTAGAGGTAAACATGGATGAAGAAAGTCCTTGAGGAACATCATTATGCAATTCCACTGCTTCTTCGATGGTATTAAATGGAATGACATACAGTATGGGAGCAAATGTTTCTTTTTGAACGATTTCCCAATCATTTTTTGCTTTTACAATTGCTGGCGTCACATAATGCCCTTTTCCCTCTAATTGGGTACCACCGCACAACACTACTCCCCCGGCATCCTTTACTGCTTCAATAGCATTCATATAATCAGTGACAGCCTTTCCATTAACCAATGGACCCATCAACGTACCATCATCGAGAGGATCACCGATTCTCACTTGTTTATAGGCGTTGAGCAATTGGTTTATAAAATCCTCTTGAATATTTTTCTGAATAAGAACTCGCCTTGTGGAAGTACATCGCTGACCTGCTGTGCCGACTGCGCCAAAAGCCACAGCCGGAATAGCCAAATCTAAATTTGCTGTTTCATCAATGATGATTGCATTATTTCCCCCTAATTCTAATATGGTTTTCCCAAAACGGGTGGAAACGACCGAACTCACATGGCGGCCCATGGCGGTCGAACCCGTGAAGGAAATCAAAGGTAATCGACCATCATGTAACATTTTTTCGCCTACGATTGATCCGCGGCCGATTACGGTTGAAAAAATTCCAGAATACCCATTTTTCTCCATGACCGTATTGCAAATATTTTGCACAGCAATGGCACATAATGGCGCGGTTGAAGACGGTTTCCAAATCGTCGTGTCCCCGCAAATCGCTGCAATAAATGCATTCCATGCCCAAACGGCTACGGGAAAATTAAATGCAGAAATAACACCAATTGCGCCTAAGGGATGCCATTGCTCATACATTCGATGATCCGGACGTTCTGAATGCATAGTTTTACCATACAGCATGCGAGATTGGCCCACAGCAAAATCTGCTATATCAATCATTTCCTGAACTTCACCATCACCTTCCATTTTAATTTTACCCATCTCCATGGCAACCAAGCTACCCAACACATCCTTCTTTTCCCGAAGGGCATCTCCCATTTTGCGCACAAGTTGTCCTCTAATGGGTGCCGGTACTTTTCGAAATTCATTAAAAGCTGCCACCGATTCCTTGACAATTTGTTCATAATCATTTTCTGTGGCTTGATATATACTTGCAATCACTTCGCCAGTGGAAGGATTAATAGATTCCAGAAGGCCGCCATCTTGAGATGAAGACCATTTTTTGGTACCAGAACAGGCACCATAATTCACATTATTTATCCCCAACTCTTTTAATATCGAATTCATTTATGATTTTCCTTTAAGTGCGTAACTCTATGAATTAATTGATACTATAAACCGACCAGGATGTNTTGATAATTAATTGCTGAAAAGTAGCCTGCAAATGTACATTTTCATATTCTGATTTGGAAGTATTGTTCACCAAATAATTTATAAATATGAAACAAATATAAAAATAAGTGGGCTTGTAAAGATTAAGGAGTCAAATCGATCCAAAACGCCACCGTGTCCTAATAATAATTTTCCCGAATCCTTTACGCCTGCATCCCGTTTGAACATGGATTCAACAAAATCACCCAACTGACCGCACACACCCACAATAAAGGTGAGAATCAATATACTAGGTAAATTCAATTCATACTGAATGAACCCATACAAATTCATTAAATAAAATGAAGTAAATGATCCGACGACCCCGCCAACAAATCCAACGATCGTTTTTTTAGGACTAATGCGCTCAATCAACTTTTTCTTTCCCCAAAGGATTCCAAATATATAGGCACAAGAATCACATATCCATACGGTGAATATCATGGCCATTGTAAACTGAGCACCGTTCAGTGAATCCCAATTTCTTAAGGCAATCATGGTTCCCAGGAGCCCAGCGATGTATGTGACGCCGGCAAAAGTTGTGGTTATATTTTCAAGAGGATGAGGTTTTCCACTAAACATTTCCATCAACAATGCCANAACAACCAACATGGTAATNCCTGCAATCGTATTGGTGAGATGGGAAAGTGGAAATTCGATATAAAAAAAGCAAATCGTCAAGGCCATGAGCATACCAATTACGATATTTGGCCGGACGCCTATTTTTTGTTTAAATCCATAAAATTCGTAAAGGCAAAGGAATATAACCAAACTGACAAAACCTGCAAAAATAATACCGCCTGTGATCAACAGGTAAGTAATTAAAGGAATCCCGATGATAGTGACGGGAAGGCGTGTCCAGAAAGTACTTTTCATGTTCAAACTAATACTTCTATTTCTTTTGGCATCATTGTTACCCTAATGGGTGTACTTCCAAGCATTTCACCATCAATATTTAATGTATTACGATCTTCCGGTTTGATAGAAAATTCACNCACTTGGCGGTAATCTACTGCCGGATCACCAATGTGCTTCCCGCTAAATANTTTCGGGAATANGCGTAATAATTTCATNCGGCCTACTTTACGTACGATAAGGAGGTCAATTAATCCGTCATCCAACCGCGCCAATGGAGCCATCTGCATCCCTTTCCCCGTATGTATTGTGTTACACCCAATTACAAAGCCAAAATCAGCCCCAATAATATTTCCATCAATTTCAATTCGGGCAAATCGAATTCGATGACGGATGACTTCAATGATCGCNGCTACATTATAACGTTGTCCGCCCATCCATCGTAATTTTTCTGCCAGGTTATTTGCGTCGGTGGGAATTCCCCATCCTACAATATTGAAACCATAATAGATTGTCCCATCAGCTTCACATCGAAAAATATCAATTGATCTTCGGCGGTCAGTAACAATTCGCTTTGCAGCATTCACCGGATCCAGACAATCCATATCATGCATAAATGAATTCCCCGTTCCCCCTGTAATCAATCCGATGGGTAACTTCCGGTCATCTGTACGGGTCATCATTCCATTAATTACCTCGTGCATGGTGCCGTCTCCTCCAATACAGCAAAACCCATCATAACTATCATAATCCAATTCCCGGGCTAAATCCCGTGCATGTCCCGCATATTCAGTTTCTATTATTTTTACGGTATCATTGGTTGATTCAAAAACTGGCAACACCTTTTCAAGAATGGCTAACCCTTTTTTTGTTCCTCCATGGGGATTGACTGTGATTATGTATTTTGACATTATTTTTTTNTCTAATTATTTCAATATAGATAGNTTNATACTCGCAAGCATAAAAAGTCAGATCAGTCTCGATGTTTCATATATTTATTATCACCGAGTTCGATCACCTCAATTTTGACTTTTGTCGTTCCATTATTAATAAATCCCAATTTTTTCGCAGCACCATAAGAACAATCTAATATGCGACCTTTNACATAGGGCCCCCGATCATTAATCCGTAAAATAAGAGATTTATTGTTATCTAAGTTCGTCACACGGNCAATGGTATTCAAAGGAAGAGTTTTATGGGCTGCCGTAAGGCCATACATATCATAAATCTCTCCATTCGCGGTCAATTTCCCATGGAAATCTTCTGCATAAAATGAACTGACTCCTGTTATTACTCTCCTATANTTTCCCTTTGATACGGTTTTCAAGGACGGAGGTTTTTGCTTAGTCGTTCGTGATGTAACAGGTCCTGTGCGATACCGGGGAGAATTGGCGCATCCGCTTATCAAGGTAAAATAAATGATTAAAACTATTATTTTTACCATGAATTATGAATGGGTTTGAACCGATCCAATTAAATCTGCCGCTACATTTCGGTTGGATTCATTTAAAATATTTTTGAGAGAATCAATTGTATTTTCTGAAATACCAGGATCCCTGAAATTGGCTGTACCCACTTGAACTGCCGTGGCGCCGGCTAACATATATTCTACCGCATCCTCCCCGGACACTATCCCTCCAATTCCAATAATGGGGATAGACAGTTGTTGATACAGTTTATGAACAGCAGCCAGCCCTATCGGTTTGATGGCTGGCCCTGATAAACCGCCGTAAGTCGTAAAAATATCACTCATACCCGTTTTAGCATTAATACTCATCCCAACCACCGTATTTATCGCTGAAACNGCGTCTGCACCAGCATTTTCTGCGCTCATCCCAATCGAGACAATATCTGATACATTTGGACTTAGTTTCATTATTATCAATCGTTCGGTGATCCCTCGTAAGGTTTCGGTCAATTTAGCTGTCATTTCGCAATCAACACCAAACTCCATTCCACCTTTTTTTACATTTGGACAGGAAATATTTATTTCATACCCCGCTATAACAGATGATACAGATTCCACCATTTCCATTATTTCTACATATTCCCGAATATCTGTCCCTGCGATGTTCATAATTATTTTAGTGGAAAGTCCTTCATAAATGTGCAGTAAATCCTTTATATATTTTTCAACACCAATGTTGGCAAGTCCAATTGAATTAATCATGCCCGACGCCGTTTCAACAATTCGAGGAGGTGGGTTNCCTTCACGCGGCTGTCGGGTAATTGATTTTGTGACAATCGCACCCAATTGGTTCACATCTACCAATTCCNGCGCTTCCGTCCCATAGCCAAATGTACCTGAAGCCACCCAGATTGGATTTTCAAATGATGTATTCCCGATGTGTATGGTCAGGTTAGCCAAAGTTGATTTCCGTTGCATTATAGANGGGTCCATCNATACATACTAATGAATATTTCTCATGATAGCTATGGNNTTGAATTTTAGAAATNTTCCGTNNAATCACACACCCCTGACAAAACCCAATACCGCAACCCATATAACTCTCAACCGATAACTGTGCTTGAATATCATTATTGACTGCAAATTCCTTTACAGCACGTAACATGGNCTCAGGTCCACAGGCAAATATAAATGCATTTTTATTAATTTTCACTAATCGTTCCAATGGCACCATCACTGTCCCTTCTTCACCCATGGAACCATCATCGGTAGTGAGATAAATATTTTTTCCAGGGTCATGTTTGATGAAATGTTCGTTTCCAGATCTTGCGCCTATAATCATTGTATATACAATTTTATTATTATCGCACGCCTGTTTCAAATTTAAAATAGGTGCCAAACCAACACCGCCTCCAATTAAAATCGGATATGAACCATTATCCCATTTGGAAAATATATTCCCTAATGGTCCCAATAATTCTAATGTTTCGCCAGATTTCTTTTCGGTTAATTCCCGGGTCATATTTCCAAAAATTTTGTAAATGATTGAAACGCAGCCGTCTTCAGAAGATGCAATACTCATTGGACGTCGTAAAGGATGATTCCAGTCATCCACAGTCAAAATATTAATAAACTGACCTGANCCCATATATTCACGGGCAATGTTTGGCGCCTCAAATTGCATTTCCCATATTTGATGTGCCAATTGTCGATTTGACTTTATTCGTGCACGCTCAATGATCATCTAAACCTGTCGTATCTGCGAGAATTTTATTTAAAAATACAAAACGTTTTTCAGAAGGAAGTGCTTGATCTGATTCTCCATGATATTTCAAAATCCAATCGTAATATTTCATTGCACTGTCTGGCTGTACTAAATAATAATCATATTGATAAGCCAAAAAATAGGCAGCCTTTACACTGGATTCAGAAACAGTATCTTCAGAAATAATTTCTCTATAACTGTCCAATGCTAAAGCAGGATTAGTTAACCATGTTTTTTCCGCACTTACCAATTGTTTATCAGAAGTGGTTATAAGTGGGTTGTAGGTATCATCCGCATTAATAATTGCCAAAGCATAATCAGTCTTTGGAAATTCGTTTATAATACGCTGTTTTATTTCTGCTGTACCAACTGAATCGCCTTGAGCATCTAAAACGATTGATTTTGCATATAACGCTTTTGGAAATAATTTCGATTGATCTGCAAATTGTATTAATAAATCCAAATAGACTAAACCAGAATCGCTTCTATTAAAATGAAATGATTCTAATTCATTCAAACTATAAAGAATTTTGGACAATTCATTTTGTTCTGTCGCAGAAAAACGAAAATCAGCAATTGTATCTGAAACAATAATTCGGCTTTCCCAAGGGATAAAATCCAGTTTGGATTCTGTATAGGCAGCAATCTCCTTTATGCGCATTTGAGCTGGTTGACGATAAAGGGATTTCCTATTTTCCCTTTCCACTGATTTAAAATGTTTTAAAGCAGTATCTAAATTCCAATCTTGAGAGATGGAATAATTACCTAACAAATAAAATGCTTCTGCAGAGGCCTCAGTCTTCGGATAATCCTGCACAATGGACTCTAATCTATTAATCGATTCTGGCAACATATTTTGTTGTTGATATAATTTGGCCAATTCCAATTCAAGGCTTGGAAATATTGATTTATAATCTTCATTCAATAGCATATTTTTTATCGTATTCCCGGCAAGATCAAAATCACCTTTCAAGCGATAGATTTGTACAGTTTTTAAATGGCCTTCCTGAATTTGTTTCTTTGATTGGGAATTTTTAATCACCTGTTTATATGCAGAAATGGCCCGATTATAATCTTTGTCCTCAAATGACAATGAAGCAATGCGATAATAAATTTGTCCTTTTTCATTGGGTATTTGGATAATTTCAGCTCCCTTTTCCAAGTAATCCATTGATTCCAATTTCATACCTTGCTCAAAATATATTTCAGCAATAGATAAATACACTTTGGCTTTCATATCTGAATTAAGCCCATATTGAATTAAATCATTAAGCCCATTAATTGCTGGCTGAGGTTTNCCTTGTTTCCATTTTATCAGGGAAGTCCAATAAGTCACCTCAATATACACCAAGTCTCCAAATTCATTTTCCATATCATCCAATGTGATATAGGCTTGCTGAAGTTCTCCTAAATGATAATGAGATTGTATTATAAGCAGTAATGCTTTTTTCCTCCATTTAAATTCCGGATAAGTATCGATGATCATTTGTGATTTATCAACAACTTTTTTATAGTCGTTTATGGCAGATTGAGGGAGAATATCTCCACGATTTTCCAAACGATTCTTTTCCGCTTTATTGAAATACTCCTCCGCATTATAAAACGTATTAAAGTATGGTTTAAGATTGGCGCAGGATATAAATAGAATCGCTACATATAATAGAAATGACCGATGGCTTGTGTAAATACGAATTTTGTTCATTATATTAGTGCAGAAGTTCCTTCATTTTAATCAATAATTGAAAATAATTTATTATATGTCGAATAAATGGATAATCCTTATTTTGACCCTATTAAACACCCTTGCTGCACAAACAAGTACTTTCGAGGAAAACCCCGGTTATATCAACATCAGTGCAGATACAATTGGTGTACCCATTTACATTGATGGGTCTTTAATTGGGCATACACCTTTGGGGAATCCCATTCCAGTTTTGCCCGGAATTCATCATATCACACATCATCCACCATCCATTCAAGATCCATTTATACAATATGGACAGACAAAAGATGTTAAACAGATTTATGTTATGGGTGGAGATACGGTAACTGTTCATNTAGAAACATATTTATTAGCTCAACAATTATCTCAGATTAAAAAAGAATATCATTTAAAAAATTATATAGGTATCAGCATGAGTTTTTTATTGCTTTGGCAATTATGGATTATAGCAAATTAATATTTGAAAGAAGGCTGTGCTTAACCATTTGATGAAAGAATTATTGTCATGAACCCATTCATATCTAAATTCCTTTATGGAAAATAATCAAAATACAGAACATTCAGTTAAATTTCGCCCAGATTACACATGGCCTGAATACAACGCTGAAAGGGATTGTCCTAAATGTGAAAAACCAATGCAGCTACAGAAAAACCTTAGAGATTATTATGGAAAACCATGGTGGTGCCACTTTTGTCAATGGCAATTTTCTGAAGAAGATTTTCCTGAATGATAATGTGCTTAGGCGGTGAATAATTCCGAGTTATCGGAAATAATATCATCCACAACCCATCTTACAAGTACNTAGTCATCCAATAATCCAATTTGGGGTGAGCTGTCCGGAATTTCATCATATTCTTCCAAAAAATATTCAAGTGCAAAAACAATTCGTTTTTTCAAACTGTGATTTAATTCGGGTAAATCTCNNAGAATACTTACTAATTTGGAAATATCGGTTACTAAGATTATTTGATAATCGAGTAGGGACGGATGAGATACCAGTTTTTTAATCTTTTGAGGTATTTCTTTTAATACCATGGGAATGTCATTCAGGTCAATTTCTGAAATCCGTTCTTCGTACCGGCCCTTATCTTCTTGGGTGAGTTGAAATTCGTCTGATGATTTTATCGGCGACAATTTAGANAATATAAAGGGGAAACATTCACAATGAATGNAGAAGAAACTATTAAAAATAAATTGTCAGAATATTTAGATCTGATTCATTTTGATATTCGAGATAAAACGGGTAAACATATTCATCATCGAAGTTTTGATGGCGGTCTCCATTTATCTATTACATTGGTTTCCGATGGATTCAAAGATATGCCACTATTAGACCGGCATCAGTTGGTTTACAAAGCATTNAGGAATTTAATTAAAAATGAAATTCATGCTCTAAGTATGAAAACCTATTCTGCCGAAGAATGGAAACAACAATGCTAATNTGATTTCAACATAGCTTCCCGCTTCGCTTTAAACTCCGTTCCTTCACTCCATTGCGGCCATTCATTATGTTGACCAATGGCATACCCAACTCTAAANAAAATTCGAGCATCCTCCACCATTCCTGAAAAATCCCAATCCTCTTTAATTTCATCAGAGACCGCATGATAATCAATGTTTGTGTATTCGTCCTTTTTCTTGTGACCATAGTCCTTCCCTTTTCCAACAACATCTAAACCCCCATCTACATANAGNGCCGGAACACCTTGTTTCGCAAAAGCAAAATGATCCGAACGATAATAAAATCCTTTTTCCGGTTCCGCATCAGGAATGAGATATTTNCCATCTTGTGCAGCGGCATATTCTAAAACCAAATCCAATTCTGAATTTCCTTTCCCCACCACAATCAAATCTTTGGTTTTTCCATAGTTGTTTCCCATGGCATCGATATTCATCACCGCAACCGTTTTTTCTAGTGGAATAAGGGGATTAATACTATAATAGGTTGCACCCAATAATCCCTGTTCTTCTGCAGTAACGGCCAGGAATAGAATACTCCTTTTAGAGCCTTCAGACAGGTTAGAAAAGGCCTCTGCCACGGCCATAATTGTCCCTGTCCCTGAGGCATTATCATTTGCGCCATTATAAATTTGATCTCCCTCTAATTTTGTGTTTTTCCCCAAATGATCCCAGTGAGACGTATAAATAATATATTCATCCTTTAATTCAGGATCGGTCCCTTCATATTTGGCCACAATATTATTAGAATCAAATCTCCGTACGGAATTGGNCATTTTGCTCGTNAATGTAGCTTTTAGCGCTACAGCTTTAAAATCTGGACGAACGGCAGCTGCCTTTAATTCTTGATAATTCATCCCGCTCATTTGAAATAATTTTTCTACAGATGACAGTGGAATCCATCCTTGGAATGCCAAAGGTGTTACATTGGGATTTTCAATCATGAGTTGTTCACCGTCATATCCGCCCTGCAGGACAGCAAATGGATATCCTGCGGGCTGCGTCTCATGAACGACCAACACGCCCGCAGCTCCTTGCCTTAGCCCTTCTTCAAACTTATAGGACCAACGGCCATAGTAAGTCATGGCTTTNCCACCAAACATAGAATCATCCATTTCTCCNTTTTTCATGANTGGAGGATCNCTTACAAGGACAACAATNACTTTCCCTTTNACATCAATTCCTTCAAAATCATTCCACCCATACTCNGGNGCATTNACNCCATANCCNCANNATACCAANTNNGNTTTCTTGATGTNNACGANTCTCNTNGGTTTGATATGAATTACCAACAATATCAANTCCAACTTTCATCACCCATCTCTCATNNTCGGTCAAAANTTGNGCTTTGTACTCAGAANTCACACCAGTCATGGTGGCTTTTTGAATCCATNTACCATCAGGNTTNCCNGGTTTCAATCCCAATTTCTCATATGTTTNGGATAAATATTCNACCGTCAATTCTTCCCCNANNGTNCCGGGAAANCGNCCNTCAAATTNATCCGATGCCANNGTAGANATATGCTGACGTAATNGTNCTGCNGTNATGGATTTCTGCGCATNGAGTGCATCATNTGAATGGANATATTTATTCCAGCCAACCNGNGGTTTTTCACATCCTNNAAGAATAAATAACANNAGNANTAATGGTTNNAATNTTTTGAATNACATGGATTCTCCTNTTAAAATATTNTTTTATNATGNTTTAAATATGNATTAATNGATCGAATGATCGANNAGTAATTTCGAATTACCAAAGGATTGATACAANATTGACGTTATAAAAGTGAAAACNATNATTTTNTGTGCNANNACNTTGAATATTAAGGAAAAATCAGANATTTTTGGGTNCGGTGCNAATTCCAATACNAATACGTACAAAAATGTAAGAATCGCAAAAATAAAATATCCCATTGCAAATATATTTTCAAAGCGGTTATCTTTATAAAGAACAACAGATAACAAAATACCGGCCAGTAAAAAGGACCGGAAAGCCCAATTGACGAAAANAATATGGTAATCAAGAAATANATTATGGGGCGTCAAGCCAACGCCAATAAAACAAAGGGCACCGATTATTCCTGCAAAGGATCCCACCTTTGCTAAAATATGGATAATCGTATTTTGATTAAATAACTTCGTAAAATAAAAGAAGTATGCAGCGAATGACCATCCGCANACAATCAAACTTAGATTAAACATCATTGCTGAAATTATATTTTCAGTCGTGAATTTCCCTAAATCACTAAAGAAGTTTCTCGTAAATGAATANCCCATACTTTCAGGATTATTTATCGTACCCCCCGCATACATAATCATCGCTAATATAAAAAATATGACAAATAGAATGCATGCAACACGAGGCAGTTTAATGAGGAATAAATGTTGGTGNCGCATTAAAATGGATATTTTTTCTGGGGCATAGATCCTCTCTGAATCAATTATAAAAGGAGCCTCATTACGCTGAGGCTCCTTTATTTATGCGGAGGGGGTGGGATTCGAACCCACGTTAGGATATTTCACCTAAAACACCTTAGCAGGGTGCCGCCTTAAGCCGCTCGGCCACCCCTCCAAATTGGGTTGATTTATTTAAAATATACCCCTGAAATTTAGGGTAAAATAGTCTGTATTTACCCCAAAATGTGAAATAAAAAACCGGACCCGTTGCGGACCTAACCCCTTAACAGACAAAAGATTAAGTATGNGGATGAGTGAATTATGTTTCATCTAAACGAATTGATATTNCCCGAACTAATCNCGTTAATCCTTTACCCGTCACTGCTGAAATNTCCATAGTNTATTCTGGAATACCATCCCATTTTGATTGATCAATGTCTCCAANAATATCTTCTTTGGTGCGGACNAACAAAATGGGTTTCATCATGAGTGCTTTATTAAANNTTTTTAACTCATTTTTGAGGGAATTAAATGCAGCANCCGGTTCAGGTTCTGTCCCATCAATTAAAAAAAGTAGCACGCGGTTTCTTTCTATATGACGTAAAAACTGATGNCCCAATCCTTTTCCTTCACTTGCCCCTTCTATGAGTCCCGGAATATCAGCCATAAGAAATGATTTATATTCACCAGATTTTACGATCCCTAAGTGGGGTTCCAGCGTTGTAAAAGGATAATCAGCAATTTTTGGTTTTGCTTTTGACAAAACGGATAACAATGTTGATTTACCTGCATTCGGATATCCAACNAAACCCACATCAGCTAATATTTTTAGTTCAAATTCAAAATGACCAAATTCGCCGGGTAAACCAGGTTGCGCATATCTCGGTGTTTGTTTTGTTGAGGATTTAAAATTGACATTTCCCNTTCCCCCTTTCCCACCATTGCAAATAACTATCGATTGTTTTGGTTCAANAAGATCTGCAACAATTTCATTGGATTCGACATCTTTAATGATTGTNCCTACAGGAACTCTTATCTGNATATNTTCTCCGTTCTTTCCTGATTTNAGCCCGGAAGAACCGGGGGCTCCATTTTTTGCATTATAAACTTTGGCATAACGGACATCTTGTAGCGTATGGAGGTTNGTGTCAGCTACTGTAGTAATATTCCCGCCACACCCGCCATTTCCACCGTCAGGGCCCCCNTTTGAAATATACTTTTCCCTACGGAATGACACACATCCTTTACCACCATTCCCGGCTTTTAGTTCTACTTTGGTATAATCAATAAACATTTGTATTNATATTTCTGGTAATAAAAAAGGCGCGCAATAATATTACACACCTTTTCTTTTGAAATACCTTCTCCATAANATTACATATTGGCGATAATNGTTTCACCAAAACCTGAACAGGATACTTTCGTTGCCCCNTCCATTAATCTATGAAAATCATACGTAACTGTTTTTGCTTCAATCGNTTTTTGAATTCCACGCGTGATTAATTCGCCAGCTTCAAACCAACCNAANTNGTCGAACATCATGACTCCGGATAATATAACCGATGAAGGATTNACCATNTCTTTTCCAGCATATTTCGGTGCAGTCCCNTGNGTAGCTTCAAAAATAGCATGACCCGTCATATAGTTTATATTCGCACCAGGTGCAATACCGATTCCGCCCACAATGGCGGCCAATGCATCTGATATATAATCCCCATTGAGGTTAAGCGTTGTNATCACATCGTATTCCNCTGGACGCAATAAAATTTGCTGCAAAAATGCATCTGCAATCACATCTTTTATTATCAATTGTTTCCCATTGTTATCGATTACTTGCCAGGGACCTCCTTCATAATCAACTGCACCATAATCACGTTTAACAAGATCATACCCCCATTCTTTAAACTTTCCTTCTGTGAATTTCATAATATTGCCTTTATGAACGATGGTAACGCTGTCCCTTTTTTGGGAAATTGCGAAATCCACNGCTGCTTTTACAATTCGTTCTGTACCTTCAATCGAGACAGGCTTGATTCCAATGGAAACTGTGTTGGGAAAGCGAATATTTGTTACGCCCATTTCATCTTTTAAAAATGTTTTAATCTTTTCCACATCCTTCGTCCCATGCATCCATTCAATTCCAGCATAAATATCTTCCGTATTTTCACGAAAAATAATCATATCCACAAGGCCCGGNTCTTTNACGGGNGAAGGGACACCATCAAACCATTTAACGGGACGAACGCAGGCATACAAATCAAGGATTTGNCGCAAAGCCACATTTAAGGATCGGAAGCCACCACCAACCGGTGTNGTCAATGGCCCTTTGATTGNAATTAGATGTTCTTTCAAAACGTCGATAGTTTCATCAGGAAGCCATGACTCAACTAGATCATTTGCTTTTTCACCAGCATAAA
>PAXB01000003.1 GCA_002715035.1 Fidelibacterota bacterium | reverse complement strand
CTCATGCCAATACCGCCGATTCCTACAAAATGAACTTTATTGACTTTTCGAAACATCATGATTGTATCAATTCCATGGCATGGTTCACAATATCAGAAGTGGCATTTGGCTTCCCTAATTTTAAACTGGCCGCTGCCATTTCTTTTAATTGGGTTTCTTGATCTAACATATTCTGGATGAGATTGGCTGTGTGTTCAGGAATGAGATCGTTTTCTGGAATCAAAGAGGCGGCCCCATGTTCAGCCAAAGACAGGGCATTTTTAGTCTGATGGTCTGCAGCAGCAGCAGGGAAGGGGATTAATATAGAAGGTTTCCCGCATACAGTTAACTCAGAGCAGGTAATGGCACCTGAACGGCTCAATACCAAATCACTGGCGGCATATGCATTGGCCATGTCCTCGATAAATGGGCGCACTTTACACAATTCATTTTCATGGTGACGGTAATGNCCATAATGGGTTTTCCCCGTTTGCCAAATGACTTGTGTATNGGAAANAGAAAAGGATTGTATCATNTGATCCATGGCTTGATTCAACGCCAATGATCCCTGGCTTCCNCCAAAAAGGAAAAGCGTTTTTTTGTCAGGGGAAAACCCAAACTGACTTAGTCCAATCTCTCGGTTTCCCAACCTAATTTCTTTTCTCACGGGGTTTCCAGCCAAAATACACTTTTTTTTTATATAGGATTGTGCTTCTTCAAAAGCGATGCATACTTTATCTGCTTTATCGGCAAACCATCGCGTAGTCACACCGGGGTAGGAGTTTTGCTCCTGGATAAGGGTAGGCAATCCTATTCGAAAGGCTTCGCGAAGGGGAAGAGCGCAAGCGTAACCGCCCGTTCCTATCACCAAATCCGGTTGAAGGGAATCGAACAAACTTTTTATTTTACCAATGGAAGCAA
This sequence comes from Fidelibacterota bacterium, assembly GCA_002715035.1. Lineage (GTDB taxonomy): Bacteria > Fidelibacterota > Marinisomatia > Marinisomatales > TCS55 > TCS55. The sequence goes on along the minus strand of PAXB01000003.1, from coordinate 25,361 downwards.
TTAATCGGCCCGGCAGCAAAAGGTTTTTTCCTATACTTCCCAAATTAAGACTTCGTTGAAACCCGCGAATGGATAACAGAGAATGATTTACATTTTTTACAGGAAGCACTTCCTTTTCGATCCCAAATTTGGATCCAACATAATGGATATTTGCCAGAGGATGGCGAAACATAATTTCATCACCAATAGCCAGGGCTGGATATAGATGTCCACCAGTACCACCTCCGGAAATGATTATATTCATTGACCTATCCATTGAGTTGCGGCCTCCAGCCTGATCCATGATTGACACTGCGTTTGGCTTGACTGATATTGATCAGGATACCCAAACAAGCCAGATTCATGACCAGGGCACTACCGCCATGACTCACTAAAGGCATGGGTAACCCGGTTACAGGAAAAATACCGATAACCACAGCTACATTAATAAAGGCATAAATAATGATGCTAAATGAGATGCCTACGGCAAGCATTACACCAAAAGGATCCGTGGTTTCTTTCGCGATTTTTATACCTCGTTGAAAAATAAGTAGAAACAATGTAATAACAAAAATGGCACCCAAAAGTCCTAACTCTTCTCCGATAATTGCATAAATAAAGTCCGTGTGGGGTGTGGGAAGAAAGAGATTTTTTTCCATGCTATTTCCCAGACCTAATCCCCAAAAGCCGCCATTTCCTAAACTAATGAGTGACTGCTGCGCCTGGTATCCCATTACTTCCCGATCCGCGCCGCCTGAACTCATACCAAAGACGGTGCCGAGCCAGTAAATGACGCGCTTCATCCGGTATGATCGCATGAGCATTACGGGTATCATCACTACTGTTGCCACCGCACCAGTGGCCATTATATGGGACATTTTAGCGCCACCAACAAACAGCATAGCAAATCCAATTAACCCGATAACAGCTGCCGTACTAAAATCGGGTTGAATCACAATGGAAGCCAATATTCCTGCCATGAGTACGATGGGTGGAAAAAATCCGGAATAAAAATCCTTGAGTTTGTTTCTTTTTTTATCAATGTAATAGGCGAGATAAACCATCAAAGAAAACCGTGCAATATCCGATGTTTGGACTGTAATAAACCCCAGGTTTAACCAACGGGCCGGAAAGCTAATTCCTTGAATAACATAAATTAATTTTGTCAAAAATAACAGGGCNATAGAACCGATCATTAGGTAAGGTGCAATGATCTTTAATTTTCGATAATCCATGAGAATAAAGAAAAACATAATGAACACACCTACAATCAAACGNGTTAAATGGGAACGAAGAAATATGGTATCCGTGACACCACCCGATTCATTTAAAGACAGGGAAGAACTGGCACTATACAGCATGACGGTACCAACAACACAGAGGACTAAAATGAGTACCAAAAGCACTTGATCATATTTTTTGGTTATAATATCCAAATGTTTCATGATTGCATTAATTCTTTCACTATCGATTTGAAGACATTGCCTCTTTCTTCGAAATTGGAAAATTGNTCAAAACTGGCGCAGCCCGGGGACAATAAAACAATGTCCCCGGAATCTGCGTTTAGATGACAAATCTCAACAGCGTCTTTCAGGCTGGAAACTTGTTCCAGCTTTACCGCATCCCTTAATGCTGTAGAGATTTTTTCACCGGCTTGACCATAGGCGACAATTTCCTTCACTTTATTTTGGGCATGTGGAAGGAGTTGTGAGAANTCCCCGCCTTTGTCTTTTCCACCCAGAATAAGGTGGATCGAAGTATCGAAACTATCCAGCGCAACCTTGACCGCATCCACATTGGTGGCTTTGGAATCATTGTAATAGGTTACACCATTGATTTCACAGACTTTCTCAAGTCTATGTTTCACGCCTCCAAAGGTAGACATGACTTGGGCGATTCGTGAATTGGGAACGCCGAGGATATTTGCCGCAGTTGCGGCCGCCAGAGCATTCGCCAGGTTATGTCGTCCGGGCAGAGCGAGTTGATCCAGTTGAATGAGCGTGGCGTGCGCATCATCATAGATTTTTNTCGCATTCATTGTGAATTGTGTTTCACCTTTCCCCAAAATACTAAAACCATGGGTTATGGGGANAACGTCTTCAAATTTTTTGCTGAGTAAAGGATCATCATCATTATATACAATGTGCTCTTTATTGGTTTGATTTTGGATCATGTTCATCTTGGCTTGTATATAATCGTCCATACCGGGATAACGATCTAAATGATCTGGCGTAATATTAAGAAAAATGGATATGAATGGTTTGAAATGAACAATATGCTCCATTTGAAAACTGGATATTTCTAATACATGAATTCGATTAATTGGATTGTTTTTTAAATCTTTCAAAATCGCTTCAGAAAATGCAGTTCCCACATTACCTGAAAGGGCTGGAGAGACATTCTCCGTATCACACATTTCTGCTAATAAATGTACCGATGTGGTTTTTCCATTAGAACCAGTTAACGCCAGAATTGGCGCTTGCGTAAACCAACTGCCAAATTCAATTTCGCTGACAACTGGGATTCCTTTTTCTTTGGCAGTGAAAACCATGGCTGCATCCTGTGGAATTCCTGGTGANAGTACCCATAAGTCCGCATCATAAATTTTATCGGTATGCCCGCCAATTTCAACGGNGATCCCTTGGGAAATCAGGCGTTTTTTCCGATCCAGAATGTCCGGTGTTGATCCACCATCACTCATGAATATATTTGCCCCAAGATGTGCACCCAATAGCGCGGCAGCTTCTCCACTTTTTCCCAGGCCGATCACGGTGATTTTCCATCCATTAATATTGATATTATTTTTATTTGAAATATCCATTACCGAATCTTGAATGTGGTTAATGTGAGAAGTGCCAATAAAAGTCCAATAATCCAAAAGCGAATGACCACGCGGGATTCTGGCCAGCCTTTCAGTTCAAAATGATGATGAAACGGCGCCATGAGAAATATTTTTTTACCTTCTCCCGTCTTCTTTCGGGTATAACGAAAATATCCAACTTGGAGAATAACAGACACAGCTTCGGCTACAAACACTCCGCCAATGATGACCAAGAGAAATTCTTTTTTAAGCAATATGGCTAATGTTCCTAATGCAGCACCGGTAGAAAGGGATCCCACATCACCCATAAATACTTCGGCAGGAGCCGCATTGAACCATAAATATCCGATACATGCTCCCACGCAAGCGGCGGTAAAAATGGTCAATTCCCCTGCACCAGGNAGATAAATAATATTTAAATAATCGGAGAAATCAACCCGACCGCTCATATAGGCAATCGTGGCGAATACGGTAAATGATATGGCCAATAATCCTGCAGCCAAACCGTCGAGGCCATCGGTGAGGTTCACTGCGTTGGAAGTCCCCGTAACCACCAGGATGATCATGGCGGGATAGAGAATGCCAAAATCTACCACTGCATCTTTAAAGAAGGGCAGTGATGTAACGGTTCTAAAACTATCCCATGCAGGCGTGTTGTAAATCCATAGGGTAATAATGACACCTAACAATATTTGTCCACCCAGTTTGTATCGGGCGACGAGACCTTTTTTCATTTTTTTAATTGTTTTTAAATAATCATCAATAAATCCGATTAATCCCATCCAAATAGTGGAAATGAGAAGAATTTGAACAAAAGGATTTGTCAAATCCGCAAGCAAAACCGTGGGAAGGATAATGGCAATGAGGATGATTATCCCTCCCATGGTTGGTGTCCCTTTTTTCTTAAAATGGGACGGGGGACCATGTTCACGAATTTCTTCGCCAATTTGTTTTTGGTGAAGTTTTCGTATAATGGCCGGTCCGAGGATGAAACTGATTAGCAAAGCCATAATCGCTGCACTGGCACTACGAAATGTGATGTATTGAAAAATATTAAGTGGGGAATAATATTCGCGGAGTGGATATAAAAGGTGATAAAGCATCAGACTGCTAACATAGCCTCTACAATGGTTTCCATTTTCATCCCCCGGGATCCTTTTACCAGGACCTTATCNCCATCTTTTACAATAGATTTTAAGGATGTGAGTAGATCATCTTTATTATCAAAATGCTTGTGGAGTTCTGAATAGGTAATGATTGCGTCCGTTGTTACTGTTTCTTCACCGACAGTAAATACAGCGGATAATTCTGCTTCATTACATTTTTCTCCGACCCTCCGATGTTGGTCTTGCGACAGATCACCCAGTTCAAACATATCACCAAAAACAAAAATACGCTGGCCATTTCCACTGAAAGCTTTGAGGTAGTCAATGGCAGCAACGGTGGATTCCAAATTGGCATTATATGTNTCATCAATAATGGTTATCATGCCATTATTCTTAACTTCGCACCGGCCTTTGGGCGGCTGAAATGAAGCAACATTTTCTCTGATTTCTCCCCAGGATAGTCCAAGTGTCCGGGAAATGGCCACACAAGCAATAACATTTTTAGCAAAAGTAAGATTTACAGAGTGCGTGGGAATTTCTTCCGCATCAACCGTCAGGGTAATGGTACCATCCTTTTCGTGGTGGATATCTGCGGGATAATCACATTCGGGAGTCAGTCCAAATGAAATGGCATCTCCCAGAATTTCCAAAGCACCTACGCGATAATCTGCTGCATTAATAAAGGAAACCCCTTTTGCTAAACATGCAAAAAGTTCACCTTTTGTTTTGGCCACTGCTTCAATGGTGCCAAATCCTTCTAAATGGGCCGGAGCGATGTTGGTGATAACCCCGTGAGTGGGTTGTGCAATTTCACATAATTGNGCGATATCTCCCGGCTGATTCGCACCCATTTCTAAAAGGGACATGGTGTTTTCCNTTGTCAACCGAAGGAGTGTAAGGGGGAGACCAATGGAAGTATTAAAATTTCCTTCTGTGGCGTGAATATTAAATTGCGCACTCAACATATGTTTTAGCAATTCTTTTGTGGACGTCTTACCATTGGACCCTGTTATTCCCATGACGGGAATATCAAATTGATTCCGCCATGCTTTAGCCACTTTCCCGATGGTCGAGACTGAATTATTTACCTTGATAAGCTGTTCATCTGCATTTTCTATTTCCGAATTGACTAAGGCGCATACTGCACCTTTCTCAAAAACATCCTTAATAAACGTATGACCATCCACACGATCTCCGGAGATTGCAATATAAAGATCGCCGGGGCGGACTTCCCGGCTATCGGTAACGATGCCTCTTACAGTTTTATTGAGAGCCACGCCTGTAACCTCTTCCCATATTTTTGCAAATTTGTTTGGGTGGGGAAGATTAATTCTCATGGATAAACGTTTCAATTATTTTGATATCAGAATAAGGAATTTTTTCGCTTTTAATTTCCTGGTATGTTTCACGGCCCTTGCCAAGGACAACAAGGATATCCTCTTTATTCAAGGCTGCAAGTGCTGCATTCAATCCAACGCTGCGATCCTCAAATACACGATGGCTACTATCTGAAAGCCCCATTAAAATTTGATCACTAATTTCATTGATTTCTTCAGACCGCGGGTTATCAGGGGTAATCCATAATTGATCCCCAAACTGCTCAGCAATCCGTCCCATTTCAGGTCGTTTTGTTGTATCCCTGTCACCGCCGCATCCAAAGACTATATTCATCTTTCCTTCCGGGATTTTCATTTGGTGAATCGTACTGAGTACTTTTGTATATGCATCTGTTGTATGGGCATAATCCACAATGACAGAAGCGCCATTTTTCAGTTGAAAGGATTCCATTCGCCCGGATACGGTTGGGCAATTTTTGATCCCGTTTTGAATAATGTCTGGATTTATTCCTAAAGAAATTGCGATACTAACGGCACATAAAATATTTTCAGCATTAAATTCACCCAAAAGAGAGGAGGATACGTTGATCANCATATCGCCCGCCTTAACCATTCCGTGGATACCATTCAAATCAACAGATAGTTCAGTATAATAAATATCTGCTGGCCCGCGTTTAGCAANGGCCACGACCGGCGCCTGGGATTCTNGCGCCATTGCTGGACCCCTATCATCGTCAAAATTGACAATGGCTGTACCCGTAATCGGCAAAGAATGAAATAATTTTGTTTTTGCATGAAAGTAGTCATCCATAGATGGATGGTAATCTAAATGTTCAGATGAAAGATTGGTGAAAGCGCCTATGTCGAAATTAACATCTGCCACCCGATGCTGGTCAAGGGCGTGGGAAGAAACTTCCATAATAATATGGGTAAATCCTTTATCTGCCAACGCACGAAATGTTTTTTGGAGGCTGATGGGGTCGGGTGTCGTNAGCGTTTTTTCTGGTGTAAATCCATCGGCAATAATCCCCAATGTGCCTAGCTGTGCCGTTTGGATATCTGCGGATTTCATTATTTTATTCAGGATGGATGCGGTTGTTGTTTTTCCGTTGGTTCCTGTAATTCCAATCACGGTCAACTCTTGGGTGGGATGTCCATAATATTCTGCTGCGACCCTGCTGNCAGCCAGCCGTGGATTGGCAACTTTAATATTGGGGACGGGCAAAATACCCAGCTCACGGCCGTTAGAAATGATAGCGGATGCACCGTTATCGATGGCCTGAGGGATAAAATCATGCCCATCAATATCCGTCCCATAAATGGCCACGAATAAACTGCCATCGGTTACATCTCCGGAATGGGTACAAATATCAGTCACGTCAACAGGAGGGAAGGATACACCGTCCATAACGATATCTTTTACGAGTTGTTCAAGCTGCATATTAATTCANGCCCATAGTGCATAAAGACCCGGGCAACTTTTTTGTTCCCGGTTTGGGACTTTGCCATACGACAGTACCGGACCCTTTGAAACTGACACGCATNTTTGAAGATAGTAAAATTTGTTTTGCTTTTCGAATACTCATGCCGCGGACATCGGGGACGACTGTATATCCATCAAGATATTTCGGGTAGGGGACAACGGTTGCCAAGGGGAGCAAAGTTGATTTATTATTTGTGGACACATCGGCATATAGAGGATTTTGAACCACTTTTTTAGGCCGATGGTATTGGATGGNATCATCCATATTAATGATTCGTTGAACCACACGGCGAAATACGGGCGCAGCGCCATATCCACCCCAATGGAGTCCGTACCGTGGTTCGTCCAATACAATCACGCAAACGACTTGGGGATTATCAGCCGGGAAAAAACCGGCAAAATTTGAAATATATTTATTTTTTGAATATACACCGTCAATAAATTTATGAGCTGTACCTGTTTTTCCTGCGACCGACCAACCCTGAATCCCGGCTTTGGTTCCTGTACCGCTTTTAACGACTTGAACCAATATGTCAGTTATTGTGGACATAATTTCTTTAGATGCGACCCTTCTTATTACCTCGGGATTCTCTTTATATACCACTTTACCATTTGGAGATAAAATTTGTTTGACCAAGCGTGGTTTGAGCAGCACCCCACCATTGGCTATGGCCGAATAGGCGGATGCAAGTTGAAGCGCTGTAACGGCCACCTCATATCCAATAGAGACTTCCGCCAATGACATTTCACTCCAGTCTTTTGTTTGTCGAAGTACACCCTGAACTTCACCGGGGAATCGGATTCCCGTTATTGTGCCAAACCCAAAATCCCTGGAATATTTATATAATGGTTTTTGGCCCAATTTCTGGGCAATTTTTATGGTACCCACATTACTGGAATGGGCGATGATTTGGGGAAAGGTGAGCAGTCCAAATTTTTCATGATCGGTAATGACTTTACCCGCCACTGTAAATTGGCCATCTTCACAATAGAATTCATCAAATAAAGAAACCGTTTTTGTTGCTACTGCTGCTGTGGCAGCCACAACCTTAAAGGTGGATCCTGGCTCAAACTGGTCAGTAACGGTACGGTTTTTTTGATTTTCCAAGGGAGAATTACCCGGAAGGTTTGGGTTAAAATCAGGTAGAGTCGCCATGGCCAGAATGGCACCGGTTTGAGGGTTCATCAAGATACCCATGGCGCCCTTAGCCTGTGCATTGGTCATTTGCCGTGCTAATTCTTCTTGAAGAATACTCTGATATTCAAGATCAATTGTCAATTGAATGTTGGCACCATCAACGGGCGGTTTAATGGGGAAACTGGTTTTAATTTGAGATCTTCCATCGCCATTCACCTGCTTCACAACCCATCCATTTGTACCGGAAAGAAATGCATTAAATTCTTTCTCGATTCCGATCAAGCCATTGTCATCCACATCTGTAAATCCGATAATTTGCGACCCCACATAGGTATGAGGATAAGACCTTCTGAATTTACGATCGACCACTAATCCAGGAATTCGTTGACCTAATATACCTTCAACTTTATCCTTTCGCAGATTTCGCTCGAGGTAAACAAAACCTGCCGTTGAACTTAATCTTTTTAAATAATAATCCGGTTCTCTGTCTGTCGATTGTGAAATCAGGTTCGCAAATTCTGATTTATTCTTTACCTTAGATGGATGAGCACCCAGGGAATAATGAATAATATTGCGAGTGAGCGGTGTGTTTTTTGTATCGTAAATGTTCCCACGAACTGCCAGCAACGGCTCCTGCCTCTGGCCTTGGCGAACTCCTTGCTCACGGTAAATATCACTATCGATGACCATTATTTGAAATAATCGCGCAGAGAGGCCCACCCATGCAAAAATAATACAGCATGAAAGGACGGTAACCCGTGGGCGAAATTTCAAATATGTTTTAGTCAATATTCCCGGCGAATTTATTTTTGTTAATGTAAATCATCAATGTCTCCGGTTGTGAGGGTATCATATTTAACTCGGTTCTGGCCACATAAGATATCCGATCTCCCCGGGAAAGTTGCGCAATATCCATTTTAAGTTCTTTGACCGAATTATCCAGTTCCTTGGCGACCTGGTTTTGAATTTCTATAGCGAGCATTGTTTCATCTATTTCTGTATAAACCCATAAATAAAAAATCAAACCAGCAATGGAAAGAATTGTTGTGGAAAAAAATAACAATGTTTGAAAGAATTCTCGATTTTTTTTAGATTGGCGCTTCCGTTTTTTGGTTGCCATTATGCAATCCTTTCAGCCACCCGAAGTTTGGCACTGCGGGATCGGCTATTGTTAGCCTGCTCTTCCGGGGAAGGGACAAGCGGTTTTTTGGTGATAATTTTAAGTATCCCTGACTGTTTTAATGCGCGAAATGTATGTTTTACCATCCGATCCTCGAGGGAGTGATAAGAGAGTATCACCACACGTCCGCCAATGGTGAGATAGTCAGCAAAGCATTCAAGGAATGCGTTTAACTTGTCTAACTCACCATTCACTGCAATGCGTATGGCTTGGAATACGCGGGCAAGGGATTTATGTCTTTGGCGTGGAGGGGTAGATCTGCGAACGGCCTCTTTGAGGTCGACCACAGTCATCAAATTAGGCAGAGATTTTATGGTGCGAGCAATGCGGCGGGAATGCCGCTCTTCACCAAATTGATAAATAATATCGGCTAATTCTTTTTCAGAAGATCGAGCCATGAGTTCTGCAGCTGTCTCTCCCGAATGGCCATCAAACCGCATATCTAGTTTGCCATTAGATTCAAAAGCAAAACCCCGGGAATCAGAATCCAGTTGAATGGAAGAAAGGCCCAGATCTAATAGGATGCCATTCACAGCTGAAATCCCTGATTGCCCAAGCACCTTTGGGAAATGATGGTAGGAAGATTGAAACGTAAGCAGGGGACGTGCGGAGGCACCCAATAGGGCGTTGCATATTTTAAGTGCCTCCGCATCACGGTCAATCCCGATTAACTTTCCATTGCGGGAAAGTCGATTGAGGATTTCTGTGGCGTGCCCGCCAGCCCCGATTGTACCATCCAGGTACATTCCATTGGGCTGCAGGTTTAAGTATTCTAAAACTTCGGTCACCATCACAGGAATATGGGGGAGGGGGCGTTCCTGCGAAGCGTTCGAGTTCATTAAAGTATAATTTGATTTGCAAGTTCATCAAATTGAGAGGAATCTATTTTTTGTGATTGCTTATCAACCGAATCCAAAATATCTGGATTCCAAATTTCAATTTTGTTTACCATTCCCAGAATCAAGACTTCTTTTCCCAGATCCGCATATTGAATCAGATTAGAGGAAACGGCAATCCGCCCTTGTTTGTCATATTGTACCGATGAAGCATATCTCACCGTGCTTCGGACAAAAGATCTATTCACTTGAGAAAGGGAAGAAAGCTTTCGCAGCTCGTCTTCAATCGATTGCCATACAATGATGGGATAAACCCATACGCAGGGATCCATACCCCGGGTAATGACAAATGACTGATCATTATCCGCAGTCAAAACGTTTCGAAATTTCGCCGGTATATTGACGCGACCCTTCGCGTCTAACGCATATGAATATTCGCCTGTAAATGTATTTTGATTTAGTGTCATGCCCGTATTGTTAGGGATTATTACCCACAACTACCCACAATATATATATGATCTCCCACCTGTGTCAATAAAAATTATGAAAATATTATACGATCCCCACAGCAGTTGTAGGAATTTGGTAAACGATTACTTTAAAGCGTCGGAGTTAGCTCTTCGGAATGAAGTGCTGAATAGTTACCGTTTTATCAACGGCGGAGAGAGAAATTCGAACTGGGTTTGACGAAGCACCAAATGAGTTTAGCTTTGATCCATTCAAGTATAAGTTTAATCCGATTGTGTGTTGGAACAGGATATCAATAGTTTGGCTGAAATCATACAATCGATTATCTCCAGGAGGGAGAACATTTTCAATGGATATAAATGTGTCTATTTTGGATCGATACCACACCAATTCAGCCGTGGCGAGTTTAAGGCCAAATGGAGAATCGGCTTCAAACACTTGAACCGATTCAGTTAATACATCAAAATTATTTTGCAATTCCTGTTCACTGATGGATTTCTCATCTAAAAAGTCACTGGGGTATTCAACAGGCGCATTGGCCACTTTCTCTTCATTGATAATGTTTATGGTATAAATGGCAAACAGGAGGATGAAAACCAGGGTAATTCCTTTAATCATTTGTGATCGAATAAATTGCGGGGACCCTGTGCGAGACTGAACATTACCATCATCTTCAACAGTCAATTTGGCTGGACCTTCTTCAGGTAATTGATCCTTCTTTTTCCGACTCATTTTTTCAGTTTTATTTCCTAAAAACGCCTCGAGATTACTTACAATTTTATCAGGATCAGTACCAATTTCTGTTGCATAAGCACGAATGAACAACCGAACATACGTGTGAGGTAGCAGGTCAAATTTTCCATCCTCAATGGCTCGAAGATAATTGAGGTTGATCTTTGTCCTAATATGGATTTCTTCAAGATCGATTCCCTGATCTTCTCGAATTGACTTTAATTCTTTGTAAAACTCAGACATTTGAGCCGAAAAGTTACGTGCAGGATTTCCTTCCGAAAAACTCTTTTTATATCATTTTTATTTTAGAAACTAAAGNAAATAGCTGATGGCTATCCGTTGGACTTTATCAGNGCCGAAAATCGAGAATAAAACATAGATANGGGGAACCCCATCACGTTATAAAAACAGCCATCAATGTGATTGACACATACAGAAAACCAATCTTGGATCCCATAACTTCCTGCCTTATCAAATGGTTTGTAAGTATCAATATAATAGGATATAATATTATCATCTAAAGTATTAAGTGTAACATTTGTATAAGCATGNAATGTATCACTGACTTGCATTTTTGACTGTTGAATAGAGACGCCTGTAAATACTTGATGTGTATTTCCGGAAAGCATTTTGAGCATGCGAAAACTATCCTCTCGATCTTTTGGTTTTCCTAAGATTTCAGCATTAAAAACCACAATTGTGTCCGCACCGATTATCCATTTATCCGGATGTGCTTTTGCAATATCCTTCGCCTTTTCTTTCGCATAATGCTCTACAAATTTTTCTGGTGAGAGATCAAGNTCGAAGTCTTCGTGAACTTGACTGGGTATCACCAGAAATTCTAAATCAATTTGTTCCAGTAATTGTTTTCGCCGTGGGGATCCGGAGGCAAGAACAATCGCAGCTGACCTCATTCGTTTCATCGAAATACCGCTAATCGGCCTATATGGTTTATTGTTTGGANACCNTCGGCTGCAGTCATTTTATATATATACACGCCGTTGGCAAGCAATCCCCCATATTCATCTCTGCCGTCCCAGGCAATTCGATGGTATCCGATTGAAAAGTAATCCGTTGGNATGGATTTTATTCGACGGCCCTCCAATGTATAAATGTCCACGGATACCTCAGCATCGGCGGTTAGTTCAAATGTAAATTGGGTTTCAAAGGCAAATGGGTTGGGAAAATTGAATACATGAAGGAGGCTCAAATTTTTGGTTTTCAACAGGGTTAAACTAATTCCCGTCTCCGTTGGATTATTGGCATTGTCCCATGCNCTCACACCTAANGATAATTGGTCCAAATCGTCAGGAATTTTATATTGGATAGTTCCGGTATTCAAACTGTTCACGTCATAAATAAATTGATCTATGGCCANAGATGATTCGTCCAAATCAGGACGTACCAAGTAAAGTTCATGTCCCTTTTCACCTGTGAGGTTGATTCCAAGTGGATCAGAAAGACGGANGATTAATTTTTCACCTGATGGAAGGTGATCCCCATTTCGGAGCATTCTTCCTGATCCCGTTTCAAACGTTATGATGGGACCATCTGTATCATTCGAAGGCGTGCCTAGGGTTAATTGAATATTGGTCACAGCGCCAGTCGCTTCTTCACCGGAACCGGATGTAATAGCAAACCGGACTTTGGCGGGCTGTTGTGAATAGGTGATATCTTTGGGAACTCGAAATTGGGGAGAAAGACTTGCGGCATCAAAAGTAAAGGATCCGCGGAAAAGGGTCGGACCCGATTTCATATAGGTAATTTCCTCTTTCCGGGATGCAAAGTTAAACGATTGGGTAAAGGAGGTGGGACCATCTTCAAAAACCAAATATCCCTCCCCTTCGGTAAATGGGCTGGTGCCACTTAATGTACCTACCTCCAAAGTGGCCAGTGTGTCCGGTGTTACGGATGCATCTTTCACAATTTGAGATGGAATGGGTAATTTCATGGCTGGATCTCCAAATAGATGGAATAGTTCACCATCAGCGCCACCGGTTTTAACCGATTGGAGCACCATTCCCAACGTAGCATCCGTGACGCCATTATCTGGGAAAAAAGCTGAAAAAACTTTTTCTAAATATTGAATATTGCTGGATACGGTAATACCCCGCGTGGTTGTAATCACAGCAGATGCAGCATCCATGGGTGTTCGTATTAATTCCTCAGCGAATGATTCTGATCCAATTTGGTCGAAATGCCCCCAATTGCATGTGCCTGCAATCCAGAGGGGAAGCTTCATTTCAGCATGCATGAATTGGATATCGTTTCTTTCTTCATTCAGGATGAGCATTTTTTCCTGTGCCCATTGGGTTGGGTTTCCATGACCAATGAAATTAATGATTGCGGTGCCAGACGTAATTTGATCAAACAATGCTTGGGTTGCCGCCGGTTTGATTACCCCAAAAGCTGAGCCGTCACTGACTTCCGGATAATCCACCATATACAGTTTTTTTATTTCCATAAAACCGGGGATAGTTTTTGTCAGGCGTTCAGAATTGAGTGTATGACTTTTGCCAATGGATAATTCATAGGGTTCTCTTTCCGGTCGGGCGGGATCATCGGCCACCAGCGTAATGCGTTGTTTCCACAATCCATCGGGCATGGCCGTTTCAAATGCGATGGTCTTTTCCACGAAGTCAGAGACTTCTTCCGGGGTTCGACCTGGGAATCGACCCGTTGCCATTTCCGGGATGACCCCATTGAAAGACACCATTCGATCGTCCGTAGCGTGAGAATAATTCGTCCCCACTTCGATGGTGGGTACTTGTATTTTTGATTGACCTGTGATATTTCGGTAATCATAATCTGCATCTCCCATAAAAAGGACGGTTGAGGGCTTTTGCGACCAATTTTCCTGTGTCCATTGTAAAAAGTGGCGAATGGCAACAGGATCCTCATTAGCGCCGGAAAATTCACGATATATCGATTNTAAATTCACATATAATGAATTTCCGCGATGATCTATTAATGGGAGAGAAGGTGAAGAAAAATTTTGAGGTCCTACAATTAAATGATCTGCACCCAAAGTGGTGTTTCGAATCCAATCCCAATCACCGGGACCATAGGGTGCAATAACGGGAACGGTTGGCACGTCATCCACATTGAACACGTAAAACCGCTGTAACGTATCTACCGGGAGCGTTACCCGCATCCGAGTTTCATCATTCTGATTGGTTATAGGTACATTCTCTGGGTGGGCAGAATTGGTAATATTCCACACTTTCAGATTTGGACCAGAAATATNGAAAGTCATGTCATTATCTACCACGGATGAGAAAAATTCGAAGGGGTCTNCATAGGTCAATTNNCGAATATAGGANAAAGTTAAAAAGTCAAAGTATGGTTCNGAGTTTGGGTTATCAGAATTGTTTTCGATTTGAAAGGATTGNGATCCATGAGAAAGTGCACCAGCGGGAATAGAGAAATTNCCTGATTTTAACCCGAGGTTGNACCAGTTTATCGATTTCAATTCCAGAGAATTCAGTGTGAGTTTTGCTTCATGTTTTGTATTANCATAGCGNGTTGAAACTNATTCATTTCCAATCAATCCAAAAGNNCCACTGGCAGTTGNAGACAAAACTGGTTGAACCAANGCAACTGTTTGTGAAAATGATCCCCCTTGCCGAATCAAGGTATTCCCCCAGGCCAAGCCCGATTNCTGTGGATTGACAAGATCTGTCTCAAAATGGAGGTAGGAGACCCCATAGGNCACATCCAAAGGTCCATCAGAAACAATATTACCTGTTTNGACCCGTTTCCCTCTTAAGGATGTATTGGATGGAATTAGGAGCCAATAGGTGGATTCTGTAAAATAAAGGTTTTGATGCCAATGAATCTTATCAATATCCTGNTCAAACCCACTGGGCCCCCGTCCGTAAAAATAAAGAATATCATTATTCCCCAAATTTCCATCTGATTCCCCCTGGATAGAAATAGGTAACTCCAACAGATTCTCCGGGATGGTCACGTCGGATGATATTTTTTGCGTCAGATCATAGGTCAGATCCCGCCCAAAAGCGGACCCTGTAAACAGCATGATACTTCGNGGGTCAAAATCATTAGATGATGAAATATGTTTAAGCAACTCCTCACCCGATATTTTATATATGCCATCTTTTCGAAGAATCATTTGAATCCAATGACCATCCGGAAGTTTTTGAATTTTAGCTAATGAATGTTTTCGCGGTTTGATCCAGTTCTTTGCTACAGTCCAATTGGCAATTTTTGGAGATAGAAGGTTTTGTTGATTTGGAGTTATTCTTGATTTTTGATTGCCCCTGCCATTCAAATGAATCGTAATTGTCTGGATGGTATGATAATCCTTTTCGCCTGACTGAGGACTAATTCGCAGCGTCCCTGTATTAAGGTCATTCACTTTTTGCTGATGGATCCATTCCGTTTTATGAAAGCGGATATCATTAAAAAAATGGTTAGAGGTTTGTTCTTTTTGGGTTGACATTTGGGGTAAGGCTGTGTTGGGAAAACCAATGAGGAGATCAATGGGTGCAAGGTCTTCCGGCGTTTCAAGATCACATGTCAATTGGATGACTAATCTATCTTNCGAAGAAGAAAGGATTGTCACCTTTGTTTCTGCCATGAGAATTGTAGAGACNAAAATGAGGGATAGCAATTTAATATAGCGATTCATGAGTATAAAATTTAGGGAAATGAGGAGGTAGTAATAGAAGTCATTTTCATGAATATTTTTTTATAATTCCAATTTTATATCATGTATTGAAATTGTTTCCGACGGTGGTACATTGTAATTTCACACTCTTTTTCTTAACAAATTTCTAAATTTTTGTAATGATTCAATCCATTTGAAAGGATTTTCAGTGTTTGACCTCAATATGATTAAAGCCATTTATGACCGCATTCCGGTACGGGTAGTTGCAGCAAGAAAAGTCGTTGGCAGGCCACTGACTCTGGCAGAAAAAGTTTTATACAGTCATTTATCTCAAGGGGATGCCACAGAAGTGCACAATCGGGGTACATCTTATGTTGATTTCGATCCGGATCGCGTGGCCATGCAGGATGCCACTGCGCAGATGGCATTGCTCCAATTCATGATGGCAGGGAAAGATAAAGTAGCTGTGCCCTCNACAGTCCATTGTGACCATTTGATCCAAGCCAAAATAGGTGCAGATACAGATTTAGACGTGGCCAAAGATATCAATCGTGAAGTCTATGACTTCCTGGAATCGGTTTCCAATAAGTATGGAGTTGGTTTTTGGAAACCCGGTGCCGGAATTATCCATCAGGTTGTTTTAGAAAATTATGCATTCCCCGGTGGAATGATGATCGGTACGGATAGTCACACCGTAAATGCCGGTGGTCTGGGTATGGTGGCCATTGGGGTTGGGGGTGCCGATGCGGTAGATGTGATGGCGGGCCTTCCCTGGGAATTGAAATTCCCCAAATTGATCGGCATAAAATTAACAGGGGAATTAAGTGGCTGGACATCTGCCAAGGATGTGATTTTAAAAGTGGCCGGTATCCTCACGGTAAAAGGCGGCACCGATGCCATTGTAGAATATTTCGGGGAAGGTGCTGATAAAATGTCCTGCACGGGTAAAGGGACCATTTGCAATATGGGGGCAGA
This sequence comes from Fidelibacterota bacterium, assembly GCA_002715035.1. GTDB lineage: Bacteria > Fidelibacterota > Marinisomatia > Marinisomatales > TCS55 > TCS55. Next base: position 8,676 of record PAXB01000003.1, on the reverse strand, counting down.
AATAGGAGCAACGACATCCATGTTTGGTTATGATGAACATATGGCAAAGTACCTCCGCGCAACGGGTCGATCAGATGTGGCTGAACTTGCCAATGATATTGCAGAACATTTAAGAGCCGACGATGAAGTATATACCAATCCGGAGAAATATTTTGATCAAGTAGTGGAAATTAATTTATCTGAATTAGAACCCCACTTGAATGGACCTTTCACACCGGATCGCGCCACACCAATTTCTCAAATGGCGAAAGTAGCGACAGAAAACAACTGGCCCACAGAGGTAAAAGTGGGTTTGATCGGTTCCTGCACCAATTCTTCATACGAAGATATATCACGTTCTGCATCCATTGCAAAACAGGCGGTGGACCATGGATTAAAAACGAAGGCCAAATTCACGATTACGCCCGGTTCTGAACAAGTACGATATACCATCGAGCGGGATGGGTTTATTAATACATTTGAGGCGCTGGGTGCCAGCGTATTTGCCAATGCCTGTGGACCTTGTATCGGCCAATGGGCCAGGCAAGGTGCAGATGCAGAAGAAAAAAATACAATTGTACATTCTTTTAATCGAAATTTTGCCAAACGGGCTGATGGAAATCCCAACACCCATGCATTTGTGGGTTCCCCTGAATTAGTCACTGCCATAGCGATTGCAGGTGATTTGACTTTTAATCCCATCACGGATACGCTAAAAAATGAAAAGGGTGAAGCAGTAAAATTAGAAATTCCCACCGGGGATGATTTGCCCGCCAAAGGATTTGAAGTGGAGGATTTAGGATATCAGGCTCCCGCAGTAGATGGCTCAACTATTGAAGTGGTGGTGAATACTAATTCGGAACGGCTCCAACTATTAACGCCATTTGAACCCTGGGACGGACAAAATATTACTGGCATGAAATTGCTCATCAAAGCCAAAGGAAAGTGTACTACAGATCATATTTCCATGGCGGGACCCTGGTTACGGTTTCGAGGACACTTGGATAATATTTCCAATAATATGCTCACAGGAGCTGTGAATTATTTTAATGAAAAAACCAATGCTGTCAAAAACCAATTATCGGGAGAATACGGTACAGTGCCCGATGTTCAAAGAGATTATAAATTTAATCAGGTGCCGACCATTGTAGTGGGTGATGAAAACTATGGTGAAGGTTCGTCCCGGGAGCATGCAGCTATGGAACCACGATTCCTCGATGTAAAAGTTGTATTGGTCCATTCCTTTGCCAGAATACATGAAACAAATTTAAAAAAGCAGGGCATGTTGGGTTTGACTTTTTCAAACAAAAGTGATTATTATTTAATACAGGAAGATGACACTTTTGATTTTGTGGATTTGGATCATTTTTCGCCGGGGAAAACACTCAATTTATCTGTCGCGCATGGCGACGGTTCAACGGATACCATTGAATGCAACCATACCTATAATGAAGCACAAATTTCCTGGTTTAAAGCCGGCTCTGCACTCAACCTCATTCGGTCGGAGCAATCATAAAATAAGGATAAGGAACGAATGAATTACCAAATCGTCAGTCTATTCGGTTAAAACATTGGGACTATGCTAGTGCGGGTGGATATTTTATCACGGCATGCACACAAAATAGAAAAATATTATTTGACAAAGAACCAGTACAAAAATCAATTGAAAAATGGTGGAAGGAGCTTGCTAACAAATTCCCGTCCAGCGAGTTAGATGNATTTGTCATCATGCCAAACCCAAGAAAGTTATTCAGGGCGGACACGTAGGTCCGCCCGAACAAAATACTGAGACCGTAAACCCGCCCAAATTAGGGACAATAATTCAGTGGTTTAAAACCATGATTACAATCAAAAACTCTATGATAGATTCATATTATAAATCCATTATTAAAAGATATTAAATAAAGTGATGAAAATTCTTGTATCAGATCCGATTACTGAAAGCGGCATGGCCGTTTTGAATGAAGCCAAATTTGAAGTGGTTAACCTACCAAAGGGTACACCGGAAGAAAAAGCTGACGCATGCAAGGACGTGCATGGTTGGATTATCCGCAGCGGAACAAAAATTACGGAAGATATGATTGCATCGGCTGAAAATCTCCAAGCCATTGGCCGCGCCGGTGTGGGAGTGGATAATATTGATATTCCCGCTGCCACCCGCCGAGGGATTGTGGTCATGAATACACCAGATGTCAATACCATATCCGCAGCCGAACATACAGTGGCTATGATGCTGACACTTTCCCGGAATATTTCTGTTGGAGATAGGGGTATGAAAAGTGGTGAATGGAATAGACATGCCTTGGTTGGAACGGAGCTTCGTAATAAAACATTGGGCATTGTGGGCATGGGTAAAATTGGTCGGGAAGTCATGAGCCGATGCCGATCCTTTGGTATGAAAATTCTTGGTTATGACCCCTACATGAATCAGGATATGTTTAACCCTGATGAAGTTAACATTGTTGATTTGGATACATTAACAACACGATCGGACTTTATTACCGTCCATGTACCATTAACAGATGGTACGCGAGACCTTTTTGATTATGATCGTCTTTCATCCATGAAAAAAACAGCAAGAATTATCAATGTGGCACGCGGCGGTATTATCAATGAGACCGATTTGGCAAAAGCATTGACCAAAGGAAAAATCGGTGGTGCTGCCATTGATGTTTTTACCTCGGAACCGATAGAGACGTCCAATCCACTGGTGAAAGCACCAAATATTGTATTAACTCCTCATTTGGGTGCGTCTACGCAGGAAGCCAAAGAAGGGGTGAGCATGGCCGTATGTGAACAAGTTCGGGATTATTTAATTCATGAAAAATTAAATAACGCATTGAATATGCCAATTTCTGATTTAGCAAAACTGAAAGAAATTCAAATTAATCTGGATTTGGCAGAAACCATGGGAAAACTTCAAGGACAGCTAAATCCTAGGGCAATAAAAAAAGTCCACGTGGAATGCGCCGGCACCATGGATGAAGCGAAGCCAGCGGCATTGGCATTTTTAAAAGGCTTGCTCAATGACCGCATTCCTGATCGCGTTAACTATATTAATGCAGAAACGCTTGCCATTGAATTGGGCATTGGAATAGAACATAGCTATACGTCTGATTGTGGTTCATATACCAATTTGATTCGAACACAGGTTACAGGAGAAACAGATTGTACAGAAATCCATGGGAGCGTTTTTGAGGGGAACCAAATCAGGCTGGTAAATATACTGGGATATGAATTCGACGTGACACCTTACGGTACCATGCTTTTTGCCCGAAATAAGGATGTTCCCGGCGTCATTGGAAAAGTGGGTACCATGTTGGGAAAAGCAAATGTGAATATTGGTGCATATTTGTTAAGTCGGGAAATGAACGATGGTGAAGCATTTGCCGTGATTCGGGTGGATAATCCTGTGGCGGAAGATATATTAAATGATTTAGAAGACTTGCCGGAAATTATTTCGGTTCAGCAGTTGCATTGCTGATTTTCAGTGGTAGTCTCATCACATAAATCAATTCAAATCGCCGGAGGAGGCGTGGCAGGTTTAACGGCAGCGATTCAATTAAAAAAAGCAGGGTTTGATCCTGTCATATTTGAAAAAGAAAGCAAAGTGGGGGCAGGGCGTCACGGAGATTATGAAGGATTAGAAAATTGGATTTTTTCCAGAAATGTGCCGACATTTTTTAAACAATCGGCGTTTAAATTTAATGATTTAACAACTTACCCGATTTCTCGATTTTTCGTCCATACGCTATTTGGGAAACCAATCACCATCCAAAATAACCAGCCATTTTTTTATATGGTAAAACGGGGGAGCGGTATTAATGATTTGGATTATCAATTATATCGTCAATGCAAAGAAATTGGAGTTCGGTTTGAATTGGGTAAAAAAGCTCCGAAGACTTGTCATATAATCGCAACAGGTTCGAGAAAAGCAGCAGCATATATTCGTGGAATAAACTTTAAAACAACATTAAAAAATCAGGTTCATTTACTTTTAGGCAGCCAATTTGCGCCAAAAGGGTATGCGTACCTTATCATTATCAATGGTAACGGAACCTTAGCTACGGCATTCAAAAAACCGAAAAATACTGTGGTTAATTTTCTCCAAAACGCACGGGCATATTTTAATGAGACAGGAATATCGGTGCCGAACGAAATTCCCTTTGGAAGTCGCGGCAGTTTTTCTCTGCCTTTTGGTACCATGTTTCCGCCATATAAAATTGGTGAAGCAGGTGGATATCAGGATTATTTATTCGGATTTGGAATCCGGATGTCCATGATGTCTGGCCAGGCGGCAGCACTATCAATTACCGGAAAAAAGAATGAATCGCAGATAATTGTAAAAGAATTGAACCAAAAACGGCGTCTTTCTTTTGTTAACCGTATTATGTATGAACAATTGAGTGATAAACGAATGGCTGGATTGGCAATAAAACTTTCAGAAAAATCGAATCCACTATCTATATTAGCGGATGCATATGCTTGGAACTTTAAAAATATACTGCGTTGGATAAATCTCCGATATCGATATGAAGTACGTCCTACTTAGAAGTATTCAGGTAGTCTCTATGGTTATTTTACTGTCTGGACTCGTCTGGGGCATCCGTGAAAATAATGTCATGTTGGAACTCAACGCATTGATTATTGGTTCCGGTATATTTTATATTGCAAATATGTTGCTGAAAAAAGATTAATCATTCAAATTCCAACACTATTTTAACACAAAAGCGAGAAGATTATGTCCAAATTATGGGATGACTTAAAAGATAATATGAAAGAATGGGGTACTGCTGCTGTTGAAAAAGCAGAAGAAGTGAGCAAGGTAGCCGTTGCAAAAACAGAAGAATTAACCAAAATAAGCAAAATCAAACTGGATATTCACCAGCTCAAACGGGAAATTCGCAGGGAAAAAGAAGCGCTAGGGAAATTGGTTTACGAGCAGGCGAAGGATGATAATATGGTGAATTTTACCGGGAATTCAGATTTTTTTATTCATGTAGAAAGAATTAATGTTATTTCTAATGACGTTTTGGAAAGGGAAAATGAAATTAATCGAATAAAAGAGGAATATAATATTCAGGATAGCGATGTTTCTAAGGAAGAATTAATAGAAAGTTCAACTGATGAAAAAATGGATATGGACAATGGTTCTGCAGCATCAGAAAACCCTGAATAAGAATAAAGTCATTGTCTCCGTCTATCCCCGCCTCATATAAACAAAAAACAGCACTCATCCAATATTTAAAGGAAATCAAGGATTTGGAACCTCTTTCAAATGAGGAAGAAGTTCGTCTGGCCCAACGTGCAAAATCCGGTGAAAGAATTCGGCAGATTAAAACCAAAGGATTGCAAAAACTCAGGCATAATACACGTTCTCATTTAATCCAAAGATACCTGAAATGATCCATATTGAAGAATGATGTTCATTGTTGTAAATTACATGACTCAGTAGGACGGATAAACCATGTTTCGTCAAAAGAAAAAATCTAATAAATATCATAATTATATCATTGTATCCGAACGCGATTCGGGTATGCAGCGCTTCCATTTTTCCCGTCAAAAGTTATTGACGGTTTCAGGAATAGCTGTCATATTTATTTCTATCGCACTATTTTTCAGTGCCGATGCCCTTACGGAGATTTTATACAAAACAAAATTGAAGAATCTTCAGGCGAATTATCAAAATTTGACACAAACATTGGTTGATTTGCAGACCCAACTTGAAGATGTATCCGGACAAGTGGGCATTATAGAAAAAAAGGATTTGGCCATCAGAACTTATGCGGGATTACCTCAGATAGATCAAGATGTTCGTAAAATGGGCATCGGTGGTACTAAAATTAAAAATGTAGATTTGGATGGAATTGCTCCCGATGTGACTTCCCTCATTTCAGAAATTGAAATGGATGTAGATGCTTTATCAAGAAAAGTTAAACTGGAATTGGAAAGTTATAATTCGATGTTCAACTCTGTGCGTGATCATTCTGATAATTTAAAAATTGTTCCATCCATTCGTCCGGTTCAAGAAGGTTATATGGGATCCGGATTTGGATATCGTGAAGATCCATTTAATGGGAAAGTTCGATTTCATTACGGTTTGGATTTTGCAATAAATACAGGCACTAAAATTTACTCCCCGGCGGAAGGTAAAGTGAAGTTTGCAGGGAATCAGGGTGGATTTGGGAAAGTCATTAAAATTGATCATGGAAATGGATATCGAACAATTTATGCTCATTTATCAAAAATAAAAGTTAAAGGGGGACAGCAATTGCAGCGCGGGGAGTTGATTGCCATGTCTGGCAATTCCGGTCGATCTGCCGGGCCCCATCTTCATTATGAAGTCCATCAATATGGCGCCCCCCAAAATCCCATGGATTATTTTTTCTCCGGCTACCTGAAGTAAGCCTTTTTTCCTCTATATCTCTCACAGTAATTTTCAAGTCAATACCATGAGTAAATCTTACTTCATCGAAACATATGGCTGTCAAATGAATGTGGCTGATTCTGAACTGGTCTCTGGCCTTCTCACCCGGGAGGGATTTTCAGAAACTAAGGATATTCATACCGCAGATGCAATTTTTGTGAATACCTGTGCTATTCGGGAACACGCAGAGGATAAAGTGCACTCACGTTTAGGGTATTATCACCAGATTAAACGGAAAAATCCCAAAACAATTATTGGCGTATTGGGTTGTATGGCCCAAAACCTGAAAGAGGATATATTGGAGTCAAAACCATTTGTTGATATAGTTTTGGGCCCAGATTCATATCGCCGATTACCAGAAATGATACGGGAACGATCAAATGAATCATCCCATTTAGTGGATACTAAACTTTCTCGTTTTGAAGTATATGATGATATGTTTCCAAGCCGAAATAAAGGAATCAATGCCTGGATCTCTATCATGCGGGGATGCGATAAGTTCTGTACATTTTGTATTGTACCATTCACTCGCGGTAGAGAACGATCCCGGAGTGTTGAAGGTATAGTTCAAGAGGCAGCCCAGGCGGTTTCTGATGGATTTATTGAAGTGACACTCCTGGGACAAAATGTAAATTCTTATCATCATGAAGGTCAAAAATTTCATGAATTATTGGATGCTGTCGCCCAAATTCCGGGATTAAAACGCATTCGGTATACGTCACCCCATCCTGAAGATATGACGCAAGACGTTTTAAATGTCATGGCCAAATATGATAATATTTGTAATTATGTTCATCTACCCTTGCAGGCCGGGAATGATGAAGTGCTCAATCGTATGAACCGTACGTACACGAAAGATCAATTTTTAGCCCGGGTGAACCAAATTCGAAATACGCTGCCAAATGTAGGAATTTCAACAGATATTATTGTGGGGTTCCCCGGTGAAAATGAAGCTGAATTCCAGGAAACTATGGATGTGATGGAAGTGGTTAAATTTGATTCAGCATTTACCTTTAAATATTCATCACGACCGGGGACGAAAGCAGCAGAATTTGATGATCACGTGCCGGAGGATGAAAAGCAGCACCGCTTGGAACGCCTGATAGAAATGCAACAGAAGCACACATTATTTCGAAATAAAGCAATAGTCGGACGGGTGGAAATGGTATTGGTGGAAAAAGAAAGTAAACGGTCTAAAAAACAATGGGCTGGCCGGACAGATGCAAACAAGTGGGTGGTTTTTAATAAAGAGAATGCCAAAATTAAAGATTTAATTCCTGTGAAAATCATGGATGCTCGCGGCATTACATTGCATGGGGAAATTGTTCAAATTCAAGAAATGGAGGCAGCCTGATGAAACTGGTTAAAATATTTGCTGGGTTGGTGGTACTCATACTGGTTTTGGTCTTTTTAATGCAAAATACCAAAGTGGTTTCGGTGAATTTGGTTTTTGCTCAATATGAAAATGTCCAAGTAGCAATGATAATGCTTGGGGCCCTATCGGTTGGCATTTTAATCGGTTATGGTGTTGCCGTAACCAATATTCTATCTGCTAAAACGGAAATTCGTTCATTAAAAACTAAAAATAGACGACTATCTGATGAACTGAACGATCTTCGAAATGTAGCCATCGATGAGGGTATATATGACACGGATGAGGGAGAAGACATTCATTGAACTGGTTTTTACCGATAATCCTTTTGCTCATTGCAGCGGGGGGATTTACTTTTTATTTTTACAGGCCCAAAAAACAAAAGCGTACGGAGTCCATATATACCCATGCTTTGAATGCCATGGTTAGAGGAGATACACGAACGGCTCTAAAGCACTTACGAGATGTGGTTAAACAGGACACAAATCATATTGATGCTTATCTCCAAATGGGAGATATTTTAAGAGAAGAAGGCAATGCCCAAGCAGCGGTGAAGATTCATCAATCCCTTACCGTAAGACCTAATCTGAATAATGACATAAGTCGTGATATTCATCAATCACTGGCCCTTGACTTTAAGCAAATTGGACATTTGAATAAAGCGAAGCGTGAGGCTGAATTGGTATTAAAACTGGATCGAAAAAATTTATGGGCTAACGAATTTTTACTTGATATTTATGAAAACCAACGCAACTGGGATCAGGCGACACAAATCACTAAATCAATTCAAAAATTGAAGCAGTCTCAGGATCCAAATCAAATTGCACGATTTTTGGTGTATCAGGGGATGGATAAATTAGAGAAAGGTCAACAAAAGGAAGCGGAAGCGCAATTTAAT
>PAXB01000002.1:31317-34351 GCA_002715035.1 Fidelibacterota bacterium | reverse complement strand
GGACCACCCAACCATTCCTCTCCAGAGAGGGGTGAATTAACGCTTAACCCTTTCGCTTCTGAACCGGCATTTGCCCATTCTTCCGCAAAATCAACTGATCGTTTGATTGTTTGATCCAAATAGTCAATTTTTTCAGTGATAGGAAGGGTTGCCCACCTGTTTTTATTTGATTGTAAATTATAAAGACTATTATCCAACGTTAGTGAGTCCATCGAATTATCCTTGTTTAATTGAATAATAATACTCTAAAAGAAAATCCGTAACAATAATTATCTATCATCAATTGCCAATCCGCTTGTATTATTAAATAGTTCAGCATAAAATTAGTCATGGAAAATTTTAAAATACTCGAAATTATAATTATTGGTGGTATAATTATTGGATTTGGTATTTTGGAATCATTTACAGGACTCTATGGCCGTAATTCACTTCGAACAAAAGATGATTGGCTCAATGAAATAGTATCCTTTTTTCAACTGGCTTTATTAATTAAACCGGTCATTTTATTCTTGGCAGTTTTAATTCTTAATTATTTTATTCCACATCATTACCAAGCGCTATCACACCTCCCTTTTTGGGCATTATTCTTAATTGTATCTATACCAGATGATTTTTCTCAGTATTGGTGGCACCGAAAATCTCATGAATGGCCCTGGTTGTGGAAGTGGCATCGACCCCATCATACAACTAAAGAAATGGGTGTATTAACATCTTATAGAAATGCAATGCTCTATTATCTATTTATGCCCAATATTTGGTGGTTAGGGTTTATGACTTTTTTTATTCCATATCAAATCATCTTTTTACAACTTATTATTAAACAGTTTATTATAATTGGTGCACATAGCGATATCAAATGGGATAGGATCCTTTTTAAATATAAAATACTTAACCCATTGGCTTGGGTGATAGAACGTACAATATCGACACCTTCCACTCATTTTATGCACCATGGCAAATCAAATGAAGATGGCATTAGTAATAATAACGGCAATTTCAGTAATATGTATTTCTTTTGGGATATTCTTTTTGGGTCAGCAAAAATTACGCGCAAATACCCTGAAATTTATGGACTGGAAAATGATCCAGAAGATCCCTGGACTGCTCATATATATTATCCTTTTATAAAATCTAATAAAATTCAGAGTGAATTGAATATTTGAATNTGGGGGAATTGGTAAAAGTGACCATCCCAACCAATTCTGCTAATCCCAATCCATCATAGTAAGGAAATTATCAAACTATGTTTTTAAAAAAGGGTGATTCATATTATGAATTTGATAAGAGTTAAACAAAACTTTGAGAACTGTTTCTTTTATACGTTTCACCTAAACCGCCTCCAGCCCCAGTAATAACAGCTACTCTATTTTCAAATGATATAGATGACATAATAATTTTTTAGAAAAATACCAATGTAACTGTTTCAGCCACACATGCGGGTTTTTGAGCACCTTTAATTTCTATCGTTACTTTTTTTAAAACCCGAAGTGCGGTTCTTCTCATTTTTTCTATTCGAANGATGTGATAGTTNGAACGTACCAAATNNCCGGGTCGAATGGGANTCATAAATCGAACAGAATTTGAACCATAATTCACAAATTGTTTTATCCCCTCAACCGGAATCTGATCCGGCGACATATCATCTATTAAGAGCGGAATCAATGAAAGGGTGAGAAATCCATGGGCAATCGTTCCACCATAAGGAGATTCTATCGCGGACCGCTCGGGATCCACATGGATCCATTGATGGTCACCGGTGGCNTCCGCAAATTTATCAATACGATCTTGGGTTATCTCATGCCATTCACCAATAACCGANTCANCAATTTTAGATGACCAATAGTCATGCCCTTGATCTAAAGACATATTCTGTTCCCATTAATGTTTAAATAATTCACTATNGATTTTATAATAATATTGGCATTGAAAGGGGTGCCCTTTTCCTGCNTTAATTCAATGCATCAAATAAATAACTGTATTTTACTACGAAAGATTTGGTGCTCTTTTCAATTGGAATTCCGTCATAATCCTGGGCCTGGTTATATACCAAGTATAACCCGGTGCCGGCCGACCGCTGCCAGATAAACCGCCAATTCATAGACCATTGATCTGATTGGTTATTATATTGAAGGAGAGATTGAATATACATTTTCGGCGTAAAAGAATACGTAAGACGTGCCCGAAGTAAATTGGTGGTAAAATTACCGCCGGGTAAATTGACTTTATTAAAATTGNAACTAAATTCAGATGTGAATCGATCTTTGTAGCGCAAACGAACTGTGGGTGTCATGTTGATTCGATCTCCACCAAAAAATCCACCGATACGATTCATCGAGCTGAAACTGATCGGTTTAGCTTGGTTCGTCATAATCATAATTTGAATTTCCTGGTCATCATAAGTTCCTGCGGAAACAAAAACACTATCAGATATTTCAAAAACTTCGATAACACCTTCTTTAACTAAATTGGTTCCTGTATGTATTTCAAATCCCGATCGAAACTCCCAATGATTATCAATATGCCATCTNCCNGATTNCTGAAANCCATCNANNTTCCAATAACCATCATAATTGACATGGGGNCTGATTTCTAATAAGCCAAATTTATTTTCAGGACGAAATCGGGTAAAAATCCGCCCGGACCATTTTCGATAATTTTCTCTCTTTAAATATCCCATTTCGGGATTAAAGCTAGCGCCCACTTCAGTGTAAGACGCATTAGTAGAAATTTGTTTTGTGTCCCGCGCAATTTCCATCCTGTAGGCATAAGCATTATCCTTATCCATTTCAGGTGTTTCAGTTAATCCTGCAAAAACAACAATCTTGCTCAATTCGCCAATTCCTATTTGCGCATCAAAAGCATAAGCATTATTTACATAACCATCGGTGCCCATGTGGTCNAAAGCGGTATACATTGCACCAATNTGGGTGCGGTTGGGCAGTTCCTTTTTCAACCTGAAAACTGAATATTGATTGGCNTCNGTNATATCTNTCACCNNNTCNGTNCTCATACTCANCATACCNANTTTCATNCC
>PAXB01000002.1:0-31310 GCA_002715035.1 Fidelibacterota bacterium | reverse complement strand
GTNCCCGTNAGNCTTCCNCCNCCAANNATNGGNACNGGNNCNCCANCNGGNCCNACNCCNATNCGGCGNCTNAAAAACATTTCNATNTCNGGACCGAANAANCCACCNCCNGNNCCNACNGAAAANAGNCCNGCATTNTCNANNAANAANGCCCNNTTTTCNGGAAAAAATAAACTNAANCGATCCAGGTTGATCTGCTGTTCATCTGCTTCCACTTGGGCAAAATCAGTATTATAGGTTAGATCCAAGGACATTGAAGACCCTATACTTAATTTTGCATCCAATCCAAAGTTTCCATCGCTGGATTTTGATGTGGTTTCANTCTTGTTTACATTGTTTTGACCNAATACATAGGGCANAATCTTAATATTACGGGAAGTAGGAACATTCATGTGTGTNAAGGTTCCGGCCGAGACCAAACGATTCATTGTATGCTGCCTTGAAATGGGTGACCAATGGGCTTCCTCTTTTTTCCGTGCAATTACCCGTTCAAAATTAATTCCCCAAGACTGATCCTTATTGGTTGCATAGCGAAGTGTTTTAAATGGAATGGCAAATTCNGCACTCCAGCCAAAATCTCCTTTTTGCGATTTAACTTCCCAAACAGCATCCCAGTTTACGTTGAAACCGCCTCCTGTCCCCATGCTNAACCGGCGCATCATNCTCCCCCCTTCTCCNCCNCCGGTGATCTGGGCGTCATATTCAATCCCTGCAGGATTCGTACCAAAAAGATACCCCGTCTGGAAATCTTTAAATGTATCAATNATAAATGAAAAACTGTCTGAATTATTGAGGGGTGAATCTCGCCGTGTATCAGAGATGACAATTTCTCCGGGGTTGGTGTCGTAGCAAACTACAGAAACATAAAATGTTTTTTCTGTATACATGACCTTTACGGCAGTCTTTTCGGAAACGGACTGCCCTTCATCCGGCGTTTTTTGAATAAAGGTAGTTACTTCCGGCACATTGACCCAAGCCGGATCATTCAACACATCCCCATCCATGACAGGATCAGAAGATGCTTTAACGGCGGATGTGATATTTTGACCNGTTAGAAATGAACAAAGAAATAGAAGNGTAAAAANATNTTTTTTCATGAATTTATTTTGNTTTAGTTATAAAAGGGAGTCAACGNCCNTNGCCATTGCTATACATTGATCCGTCACACCACCTTGATCGTGGGANGTAAATGTAACGCCGACTTTGCACCATCCTACGGTAAGATCAGGATGATGATTGATGGCTTCAGCATGTTCCGCAAGTTGATTAACAAATTGTATTCCATCCATATAAGAATCAAAAGTGATCGTTTTATGAATAGCACTATCTGTATAGATCCAGCCTTNAATATTTTCTATTGCGNACTGAACTTCCTCTTGATTAAGCAAAGCCATTGAACCTCCTTCATTTTAGCATTTACCTCATACAANTTACAAAATTCAATTTGTATGAATCAGGATTAAACTGGAAAAGATTTCTGCAAAATTGGTTGTGTNATGAGAAAAGTTATTTTTTAAAGGCCCCGCTGGTGACCCACCCTGCAATCATTGCAAACAAAACCGATGGTAGCATTACATCTAATTTAGTTATATAAGGTTCAAAAGATGAAAAACCNGGAACCACAAATTTAAAAAATGGAATGCAAAGAAACCCTGTGATCATTGAGGCAATTGCACCTTTTTCGGTATAATTTTTCCAAAATATAGACAAAATTATTACAGGACAAAATGTTGCAGCAATTCCAGACCAACCGAAAATTGCAAACCAAAAAACTGTTCGGGTTGGTGATAAAACAGATACACATAATGCCACGATTAAAGCGAGAATTGCAAGCGCCAGGGTCACCTTTTTTGATAATCCCATAAGCCGTTGCTCATCCACATTTGGATGAAATATTTGTTGATAAAAATCACGGATGACAGCACTGGAAGCCACAACCAAAAGTGAATCCACCGTGGACATGACCGCCGACAAAACAGCAGCAATATAAATACCAATAATTAAGGTAGGCATGACTTGTCCCAACACGAGAGCAAGGACATTTTCGGCTGCATTGCCCAAGATCAATTCGGGATTATCCCCTGCTTGGGTGAGCATATATCGCCCCAAGATTCCAATCATGACAGCGGCTGTATCGGTAAGCAGTGTATAAAAAAGCGCAACCCACTTTCCTTTTTCGATCTCAGCTTCATCTCTAATCGCAATGAAACGAACATACACCTGGGGTGAGCCCATAAATCCGATTCCGATAGATAAAAGACCAAGGATGGCTACACCGTTCATGAGTGTTAATCCACCCGCTCCCCATATATTTAATAAGGCAGGGTCTATGGACCGCAAACCGTCAACTATGGATGTGTCGCCGGAAAGACTGAAATAAGTAACCACAGGTAGAAGCAAAAGCCCCACAAACATGAGGGATCCCTGGAAAAAGTCAGACCATGCTACTGCGAGAAATCCACCGGAAAAAATGTACATAATAACAATTCCAAAACCGATTCCAATTCCAGTATAATAATTAAGGCCTAAAAAAGATTCAAATGTTTTACCCGTAATATCGATCTGAGCACTCACGTAGATAATTACAAAAAGAGAGAGTGCCGTGGCAGCGATAATCCGAATCGTATGGGTGGTGGATTTAAAATGACTTACCAGAAAATCAGGAATGGTTATAGAATCATATTCATCGGTCATTCGCTTGAATTTTTTTGCCATGAATTGCCAGGATAGCCAAACCCCAAGCACTTCTCCCACTACAATCCATAATGCGCTGACCCCTATAAGGGCACCCATGCCTGTAACACCAATAAGCAGCCATCCTGATTCTCCTGTAGATCTGGCAGATAGGGCAGCGATCCAGTAGTTAAGCTTTTTTCCACCTACATAATAATCTGTAATATTCGAAACGCGTTTGGACGCAAAAAATCCAATGCCAAGCAGAATTAAAAAATATAAAGCAAGAACAACAAACTTAAGGATCAAGAATTGTTCCCCTCTCGGGGTAAGATCACCTTCATGGTTGGATAGGGAATGGAAATATTATTTTGGGAAAATTGTTTATATATCTCCGTATTTACCGCGTCCACAGTTCGACCGCGAATCTCTGGTTTATGGATCCAGAAAAGCAGTTGGAGTCTGAGTCCATGATCGGCAAATTCCCGAAATCGGACACGGGGTTCCGGAGTTTTTAATACATTTTCATTCCCCAATGCTATTGAAATAAGTAATGCTTTTACATCATCAATATCTGATTCATAGGCTACATGGAGTGTGATTCGCACCCGTTCTTTCTCGCCCGGCCCTCCACTTTCATTTACGATTTTGGATGCTGCTATCACAGAATTTGGAATGGTAATTTCAATATCATCCCGGGTCATAAACCGTGTGGAACGGAGTCCCATACTTTTTACATATCCCCGTTCGCCTGTATCCAATAAAATATAGTCCCCTTCTTTGTAGGGTGAATCAGCCATAAGAAAAATTCCTGCAAAGAAGTTGGCAACTGTATCTTTCGCAGCCAAACCCAGCACCACACCCAACACACCCGCCGAAGCCAGAATGCCATTTATATTGATATCCCAACTTAAGAAAATGAAATAAATACCAAACAAGCCAATGGCAATTTTCCCGAGATTATTAAAAAGAGGAAGCGTCTTTTGCTGCAGAAGTGGATTAGATGTTTTTTGCGATGCCCATTCCATAGAGAGTATCAAAACTTTCATCACAACAAACAACCAAATCAAAATGGTGCTTGTTTTAAAAATGCCGACTAGGGCATAATCAATATAATTCGGGAGTTCTGCCGTTTTGACTGCAACCGAGAATCCAATAAATAAAATAGAATAAAAAATGGGACGATGTAACAGTTGAAGAATTCGATCATCGAAATTTGTTTGGGTTTTATTTACTATCCGTTTAAATATCCTTGTAAAGATCATATCTGTAATCTTTGCTGCAATAACAGCTCCCAAAATGATCAGGACACTTAGGATGATAGGATTAGAAAGCGCCACTTCGTAATTCTCTTGTAACCAGCTCATCATAACCTTGAATATAATACTGGTTGGATTAGAATTATTATGTGATTCAATTAAACGAGGGGTTAGTCTTTGTTATCATTTACTTCAATAAATTTGAATTTCAATAATCGTTAAAATGGGGAAATTAAAATAAACACTTTTACTATTTACATTTTGCTCCATGGTCTTATTGAGCAGGGAATTTGGCAGAAACAATGATGGTGAAAACTGGCCAACGTTAAGCTGGGGTACATCCACACCAGATGCACAACGCATGCATCCGGATTGGGTGGACAAAGAATGTTGGTTATTCCTGATTTGAATATTGTAGCTGTATTTATCGGTTGGAATATTTATGATTTTCCGTCATTAGATTCATGGATGGTCATGCATAAACTAATCAATGCTGTTGAAAGATAACGATACTGTGATTTATTTGTTAAATCGGGTACACCTCTACATTTCGAATATGCAAATCAGCATTTCCCGACACAGGATCAATCGCTAAATCATCCCCTAATGCGTTCAGATTCCCTCCCTTGTTTTTAAGGGCTATTTTTTGCTGGGTACCTTTCCCTTCATGCCCCCAGCCATGGGGAATACTGATCACACCTGGCATTATTTCTGCCGAAAGTTTTGCTTCTAATTCTATTTGGGCATTCGATGTTTTAACTCGAACTTTTTGTCCATCTGCAATCGATTTTTTTTGAGCATCTAATGGATTCATTAATATTAAAAAACGATCCCGGCCACTCATTAATGATGGACAATTATGCATCCATGAATTGTTACTTCGAAGTTGTCGCCGTCCTATCAAGGTTAAACTGCCATTGGAATTGGATTGAGCCACATTGGAAATCACACGCTTTAAATCATCGATAAAAATGGATGGAGCCAAATCAATTTTTTTATCAGAGGTAAATAATCGCTTTGGGAATCTCGGTTTCAATGGACCCAGATCAACTCCGTGCACTTGTTTCTTAACTTTTGATAAGGTCAGGCCATTCCATTTAAATAGAGATTTTAAACTTCCGTATTCACCAATACGTATTCCTAAATCCAATAGCCATTCCGGACCGAATTTTTTGGATAGAAAATGGTTAATCTTTGAATATTTTCGTCCATTTTTTTGCGCCACCCGTTTTTCCAATCCCATAAATATTTCCCAATCGTATTTTGTGCCAGATTCTTTTGGAAATATCGGATTGGAATATTTTACAACATCCCGGACAGCAAAAATATTGAATACCACATCAAAATGGGGGCCATTAAGATTGAAAGCAGGCGGCAAAATAATGTCCGCATGACGGGTAGTTTCATTTATATAAAAATCGATGGAAACCATGAATTCCAGCCCCGAAAATGCACGGTCTAATTTTTCTCCCCCCGGAACGGACAGAATGGGATTTCCCGCAGAGGTTACCATGGCTCGAATTTGCCCCTCCCCCTTTACCAGCATCTCATCCGCCATTGTTACTGCAGGGTATTCACCAGCAAATTCAGGGAGATTGCGAACACGACTTTGACCTTTATTATAATGTCCCTTCGTTTGAGAATTACCTAAGGTGTCAAAAGCAGGTGAAGTAAACATGGCGCCACCTGGAGCATCAAAATTCCCAGTGATGATATTAACCATATTGATCAGCCAATGTACCGTTCCGCCAAACTTTTGGGTACAAGCACCCATCCGGCCATAACATACGGCNGATTCCGCCTGNGAGAATTCTTTTGCTATTTGTTGGATGTTTGCACTTGAGATTCCCGTAATACTTGAAATTGTTTCCAATTCTATATCTGGAATAGANNTTAAAAATTCGTCNANATTTTTAGTTACGGAATCCAAATGCCCCTGTTTGATCCACCCATTTTTGATAATTTCCTGAATAATTCCAATGAGAAAATAAACATCAGTCCCTGGCTGAATAAAATAATGCTCATCTGCCAACTTAGCCGTTTCAGTTCTTCTTGGGTCTATTACAACGAATTTCCCGTCACGACTTTGGATCGCCTTTAGTCTATTTCTTATATCNGGTGCCGTCATCAAACTTCCATTGGATACAAGGGGATTNCCCCCNAGAATAATCATATATTGCGTTCGGTCAATATCAGGAATTGGAACCAACAATTGGTGACCTAACATTTGGTAAGCTGCAAATTGGTGAGGGATTTGATCCACTGTAGAAGCAGAAAATTTATTTCGCGTTCGCAGAGAAGAAAAAAATGTTGGCCCATAAAGGAGAGTTCCATAATTATGGACAGATGGGTTCCCCTGATAAACACCCACNGCATTGTTGCCATATGTTTTTTGGATATTTACTAATTTATCNGCGANTTCATCCAATGCATTTTCCCAAGAGATTTGCTCCCATCCTGAATTGGTTTTNTTCACGGGAAATTTCAAACGATCCGAATCCTCATGGAGGTCTTTGTAAGCCAATGCTTTGGGACAAATATGCCCGTGACTTAAAGGATCTTTTTCATCNCCAACAATCGTTTGAATTTGCTCATTTTGGGTGGTTATAACCAATCCGCACATGGCTTCGCAAAGGTTACACGTTCGATAATGGGTCTGAATATTTGTCATTTTGGGNTGATCATATTTTTGCACAGCGGATAAGGAGTGAATTTGTAATGGCGTCCTCTCTTAATTGTCTGATCGATTCATAATCTGGATCATTTGCAAAGTTCATAAAGGTGGGCCAGTCAGGCCATTCGACAAAAAAAATCATATCCGCATCAAATTCACCAATAATTGCAGCCTGGGGTACGTATAAATNTGAATGAACGCGTCCACCGTATTTCTTCAACAAGGGGCTAACCGATTTCATATACTNCTTATATTTATTATGACCACCATCCGGTTTGAACCATAATGCATTCAGCATATAAATAGAATTGTTATCATTCATTTTAAGTTTACTCCTTTTCGCCTTCACCATTAACAGTTTAAGTAATATTGCGCTCTTTATTTTTCCCATATGTTGTCTGACTGGTTTTATTGTATTAGAATTTAAGGTGGAATTAAACAAATTATCTTTGAATCACAAATAAATATTAGAGAGTCTCAAAATCCTCTTCATTTGAAAGGTGAATAATAAATGGAAGTACCGCAATCATTACGAAAGTGGCTGGTGTTCCACTTTTACGTGGACTACACCTTTGCAATACCCTTCTTCTTTTTTCCAGAACAACTGGCTTCATTATTGAATTATGAACCACTCGATCCATTGGCCGCGCGGATGTCGGCTGCAGCGTTGTTTGGCATTGGATACAGTTCCCTTATGGCAGCCAAATTTGATTTGGAAAAGATGCAACTCAAGTTACGATGGGCAGTCATTTGGGCGGGGTCCGCAACCATCGGTCTTTTTTGGGGTGCATTAAGTGTAGATCATATATGGGGTTGGATCTTTGGAATNATTTTTCTATTATTTTTTATATTATGGTTTTTTTATGCTATTAAACTGAATGCATTTAATAATAAATGAATAAAGTTTTTTATCGATCTTTATTGCCCATTCTATTGGGGATCCTCATTGGGGGTGCTTCCTTTTACCCCTTTACTTATACCAACCCCATTTCAATGAGTTTGATCGGCGGCATCAAACGAAATCAATGGGTGACACATTTTGATTTAGCCATGAAAAACCAAAATCCATGGTTGCGTAATTATATCGCATTCATCGGTTTATTGGGAAGTATTCGTCCTGAAGTCATATATCTTGAAGCAATGAGTGATGATGATGGAGTAAAATTATCTGGAGAAAATGATTATGTATTAAGGGGGATTCCACCCAAAAGTCGTTATTGGAGCTTTGTCATTTATNATTATGAAAATAGTCNAATAGACCCTTTTNAAGAAACNGTNGCCAATTCGTTTCGGTCAACNATCAAGGATAATGGTGAATANGAAATAATACTTACAGCAAATCCAGAAAAATATTNCGGNAAACAGATTATAAATCATGGNANTAATAATTTTACAATTATAATGCGTATTTATGGCCCNNACCTAAANTATTATGAAGACAAAAATTCAATTCCTNTTGGNCGNATCAAAAAGGTAAGTCCTCATGGGTAATTGGATTATAAAATTNNTCGGGACAGCTATTCTAATTCATGGNTTATTAATCTGGANTGGTCCTGAAATCGTTATGCGCAAACTGGATCGTGATTTNGAGGCAGCTAAAATATTNGAAAGTGAATGTGGTGAAAGATGGGTAGATGGNATTTTTTATATNAATCCATCATGTCTGTCAAATAAACAATCNGCTCGAAAACCAAACCCNGATTTTTTATATTTTCTTATTCCATACGATCTTAGTAATGGNGATTTATTTGTATCCACANCGGTGCCGCCTAACGATCGTTATTGGTCAATCCACGCCCATAACAGGAATACAGATGCATTTTATNGGATTACAAATACAGAAATTAATGGTGAAAGATTNGAATTTTTGATTACAAAAAATAAAAATAAAACATCCNATATCCCAATCGCCTATGCTACNTCTAAAAAAGGTGTTATTTTAAATCGNCTTGTAATGAAAGATTTTTCTGAATACGAATCCCTAGATATCTTTCGCAGATCCACGTTCAGGGAATATCGTTAATCTAATCCCTAACCAGATCCTTAAATGCACTTTTTAACCAGATTAAGGATATGGCAACAGACACAATCGTGGAAATAATCATGGCATACCAAACCCATTCAATGGGTTTATTTAACACCATGATAAAATACAATGCTAACGGTGCAGACAAGGCCAAAATTCGGATAGATGTAATCACAAGCATTGGAAGCCCCTTTCCCAATCCTTGAAGAATCCTGCCTACAGTCATGCCAATAGCAATAAGGGGATATATTAGACAAATGAATCTCAGGTATGTGACTGCAATAGATTGAATGTCAACATCCAGAGTAAAATTCTTCACAAAAAGCGGTGCAAAAATATATAAAATAATTGACAATACACCTGTGACCATCATGGACCAAATAATACCATATTTTGCAATAAATTTAATTTTCTCAATCTCTTTGGCACCGAAAAACATACCAACTAATGTGGTTAATGCTGATGCAATCGCCATAATTGGTAGAAAAATGACCATATCCATTCGACCCCCTACCTGATACGCCGCGACCGCATCCGTTGAGAAACGAACCAATATTCGGTTAAATACCAATTGACCAAAGGCCATAATAATCATGGACATGGACGCGGGTAACCCAACACGAATAATATCTTTTATAATAAATATGGAGGGTGAAAAATCCCGCATTCGAAACCGAATATATGCATGCTCCTTTACAAAAAGCATATATACAAAAATAACGAATACAATCAATTGGCTTATGGCTGAAGCCATCGCCGCCCCGCCTACAC
Organism: Fidelibacterota bacterium; assembly: GCA_002715035.1. Taxonomy (GTDB): domain Bacteria; phylum Fidelibacterota; class Marinisomatia; order Marinisomatales; family TCS55; genus TCS55. The sequence continues at coordinate 21,907 of PAXB01000002.1, read as the reverse complement.
CATAACCCAAAGTGAAAATAAATATGGGATCTAAAATGATGTTTAATATTGTGCCCAGACCCGCCACTGCCATGGGCAGTTTCATATCACCTTCACCGGATAATATGGAACGAAAAAACGTAGAAAAAACCATGAAAGGAAGCCCAATTAAACTGACCTTTAAATAGTCCCAACTTAGTGGAAGCACTGATTCGGTTGCCCCTAATCGCTGCAATAAACCTTCACCATAAATCAGACCNAGGGTCGTTAAAATTNTACTGATTATTAAACCCAATGCCACGGCATGTTCCGCCGTATTATCGGCATTGACTTTATCTTTTNCACCAATAAACCTTGCNATGGAAGCTGTCACACCGCTCCCCACACCAAATGATAACCCAAGGACAAGAAAAAATAACGGCATATTGAACGCCACCGCTGCAATGGCATCCCCGCCAAGCCGGCCAATAAATATCATATCTACAATGGTGTATAATATATGGATTCCCATGCCTGCCATTATCGGAAATGCCAAAGTCCATAATGCTTTAGAAGGATTATCTATAAAGCCATCTAAACGNGAAGTCTTATTTTGCGACAGTTTCATAGGCGCCGAATTTATAGGAGTTTAATGTTCGAAATATAAATTTATATTTAATTTTCAGGGCAAGAAATAGCACCAACCACTCGATCTACTTCTTGACCATTCCGCATAAATAGGATGGAAAGAATTTTAGTTACACACTCATTTTAAAATGGCCAAAAAATCGGAATAAAAATAATAGCCATCGCAAAAAGGGTTAATGCTAAAGGCAACCCAACCTTAATATAATCAGAAAATTTATATCCACCGGGACCATAGACCATGAGGTTGGTCTGATATCCAACCGGTGTAATAAATGACGCAGATGCTGCAAAACATACTGCGAAAATAAATGGCCTGGCATCCATTCCTAATTGGGCTGTAACCACCATAACGATGGGCGTCATGATAATGGCTGTGGCCGCATTCGAAGATACTTCTGTCAATACCATGGTAATAAAATAAGTTANTGCTAATAATACATAGGGCTGCCACTCCATTGATGCGGATAGAACAATCGTTGAAATNGATGAGCCAATCCATGCGGCAGTACCCGTTGATCGGATCACCAAACCAAGGGGAATAAGTGCGGCAATCAATATGATCACTTGCCAATTAATGGATTGATAGACTTCATTGGCCGTAATAACCCTTAAGACTAACAAGATAACAGTCCCAATTAATGCCCCTTTTAATATGGGGAAAATTCCCAGGGCCGCCAATAGAACCGCCAGAGCCAACACTATAATACTCATCCACCAAAAACGCGCTTTTNTAAGTTTTTGATCCAATTCTCCCAATAATATGAATTTCCCCCTTTCAGAAAGTTCATTGANTTTTTCCCGTGTTCCATAAACTAAGAGTGTATCGTATGATCTTAAAACTACATGGGCAATTTTTTTTCTAATAATGGATCCTTCCCTGCGAATAGCCAAAATGAAAGTACCAAATCGACGACGAAAATTAGATTCCATTAATGATTGACCCACCAAATCTGATTTTTCAGAAACCATACATTCCATTANTATATTGTCTTTCTGTTCCAGTTCTTTNTGGGTCAATTTTTCATCCGTAAGGAGGGTNATTTTTTCTACTTCCTTTATTCTNAAAAAACTTTCAACAGATCCTTTCACAAAAAGGATATCTCCTTCTTTTANAATCTGGNGACNAATNTTTTGGGAAATCAAATGACCANCTCGTTGAATATCTAAAATCATCACATCGTAATTTTGGTTAATTTGACGATCTTTACACGTTGAGCCNACTAACGGCGAATCTGCCGTTATTTTAATCTCCGTTANATATCCTGCCAAATGATAACTCTGNGTTAAACTGGATGTTACGGTCCGTGAGGGGAGAAGNCGAGGTGCGATCCATAAAATATATATTAATCCAACGAAAAGACTAATAGAGCCATATTTTGCAAATTCGAACATTCCCAAAGAAACAGTACCACCACTATCTAAATAAATTGAATTCACTAATAAGTTTGTTGACGTACCAACCAAAGTCAACGAACCGCCCAGAATGGCTGCATAGCTCAATGGAATTAATACTTTTGAAGGACTCATATGATATTGGTGTGCCAACCGCATCGTAACGGGCATGAATATGNCCACAATGGCTGTATTATTCACCAAAGCGCTGGCTATTGCNATAGTNANCAAATAAACTGCCAACCCTAATGACTGAGATATGGATGCNAGTTTATTGATTTTCACAACCAAATATTCAAGGATATGCGTTTTCTGTAACGCATGGCTCAGTGTAAACAAAAGCGCAATTGTAATGACCGCGGGGTTAGATAATCCGGAGATGGCTTCTTCTGGTGTTAAAAAACCAAACCCAAACAGGATACTCAAAATGAGTAAAGCGGTGATGTCCAAACTGAAAGTTTCTGTAACAAACAGGATAAAAGCCAATCCAATGATAGCCAAGACAAATGCAATTTCAAATGTCATATAATTTTGATTAATTCAATTGGTTCAAGTCCAAAGACTACATTTGGACTTCATCAATCTGTTCTGGATCCAGATATTCTTCCGCGTATTTAAGGTATATTTTTTCTTTCACAAATATTTCAAATAGGTCCACATCTATATGGGCATCATTTTTCATAAATCCCAAAATGCGCATTGCCTGACTCAATGTTTTTCCTTTTTTATAAGGACGATCTCTTGCGGTCAATGCTTCAAAAATATCCGCAATCGCCATGATCCGTGCCTGTACGGTCATTTCATCTTTTATTAATCCTTTTGGATAACCGGTTCCATCCAGTTTTTCGTGATGACCGCCGGCAAACTCAGGTACATTTTTTAAATGTTTTGGATAAGGTAATTCTTCCAACATATTGATGGTGACTACAATATGGTCATTAATCACTTTCCGTTCTTCCGGCGTCAAGGTTCCTCGTGGAATCGTTAAATTATATATTTCGTCTTCCGATAGAAAATTTTCCATTTTTCCATTGGGTTTCCAACGGTAATTCGCAATTTGATGCACATGATCCTTTTTATCTCCAGACATAAATTCACCGCCCACATTGGATTCTTTTACAAATTCCAAATCACTTTTCAAGATTCGAACTGTTTTCCGATATTCTCTTTGTAGAACCTTTATCTTATCCGATTTTTCTTCCAATGAAAGCGATTCATTTCGTTCAATCTTGAGTTCTTTTTTCAGGCGTGTAATTTCTGCATCTCGTTTTATAACACCAAACCGTGTTTCCACTTCATGCACCCGGTCATAAATCGTTTCCAGTTTAGTGCTTTTATCAACAACAAATTCCGGGGTGGTTACTTTACCGCAATCATGTAGCCACGCAGCAATTTTCAGCTCATACATCTCCTTGTCAGTAAAGGCAATATCAGCAAAAGGGCCATCTTTCGTTTCCTGCACTGCATTTGCCAATAGCATCGTAATCTCTGGTACCCGAGCACAGTGGCCGCCCGTATAGGGAGATTTAGCATCGATAGCAGATGCGATAAGTTTAATAAAGGATTCAAACAGATTCTCTAAATCCTTAATCAGATTTTTATTGGTGATGGCCACCGCTGCCTGACTGGCTAATGCTTCCACCATCTTTTGAATATCAGAGGTAAAAGGAATAATTTTATTTGATTTGGTTCTCTGGGCATTCAAAAGTTGAAGAACACCTATTATTTCATCTTCATGATTTTTAAGGGGTACTGTTAAAAAAGATTGCGAATGATATCCAGTCTTTTCGTCAAACAATTTTGTTCCGGAAAAATCAAATCCTTTCGCCTGGTAAGCATCTTTAATATTCACTGTTTCGCCCGTTAGTCCTACATATGCTGCAATCATTGAATTATTGGGCTCCCCGTCATCTGTGTATAATTTCACCGGATAAAATGGGATATCTTTCCCCGATGTTCCTCCCATATGAAAATCCAGAGAATCCGTCATCAATATTTCAAACCGTAATCGTTTATCATCCGTCATCATGTATAAGGTACCACCATCCGAATTGGCGATCCGCTTGGCCTCCAAAAGAATCATCTCCAGCAGTTTATTCATATCCTTTTCTTTGGATAGGGCCAGACCGATGCTCGCTAAATTACTAATTTGCTTTTCTAAATCCGTAATATAGGCATTAACGGTAGCAGGTGCTTTTGCAAGATACTTGGCTACTTGGGTCATTGAGTATTTGGGTTCTTTTGCCATGATACTTTATTGTTTGGTAACAAGTGAAAACTTACAGAAATCCTTGAGATTGAACAACTATATAGATGAGGGTTTTATTTAATGAATTCTCTAATTTTATGGATGACTGATAACTATAAATTGCTTGATCATACCTTCGTAGGAAAACTCACTGTTAATGAACTGTTTGAAACAGGACAAACAACACTGGCTTCCAAAGACAAAAAAACAATTCATCGGTTTTTAGAGATAGGGCATTCCCCGATAGCCAATAAGTTGATCTATAAAGAAGGAAAAGTTGATGAGTGGTTTAGCCTTCTTCATCAACTCATACTTCAATCAAATTTTAATGTATATGCTTTGCTTAAACAGCGCGCGGAACGATATGGAGATAAATCACTTTTTCAGACCATTTCAGCCAATATAATTGCACCTACCTCTTACATTAATGTGTGGAAAAGAGTCCAATCCATTGGTTCATATTTTCAAGAAAATTTGAGGGAAAATGATACCATCGGTCTCCTTTCACCAAATCATCTCAATGGCATTATACTTGATTTGGCTTGTCTCGCTTATCATATTCGAATCGTTCCCATCCCAATGAACTTATCATCAGACCATTTGAATTATGTTTTGGATCATGCTGAAATAACGCATTTGTTTATAGGAAGTGACAGGGCCCGAGAGTCGCTAAAGGATGCAAAACGCAGTCCTTCTGAATTCAATGCCGTCCAAATTGATAACAAGGAGGAATGGAATGGATTGTTCACGAAATGCCGCCAATCCATAATCATCAATCCACCAACTAAAAACCTACAATCCTTGGCCACAATCATGTACACCTCTGGCACTACGGATAATCCGAAAGGTATTATTTTTAATCAGGAAAATATCATTACAAAACGGTTTGCACGGGCATTGGCTCTTCCTGAGATTGGCTCAAACGACTCATTCCTTTGCTATCTCCCCCTCTATCATACATTCGGACGCTGGTTTGAAATGATGGGTTCTATATTCTGGGGCGCCACTTATACATTCACCCAATCCACATCTTTTAAAAATTTACTTCATGATTTGAAAGTGTCAAAACCATCTGTATTTATATCAATCCCCAAACGATGGATTCAAATTCAGGAGCAGGTGGCTGCATCTATCCCCATTGAAAAATCGGGAGAAAAAGCTATTCAAAAAGTGTCCCGTACAATTACAGGTGGAAACTTAAAATGGGGACTTTCAGCCGCAGGATTTCTCGACCCTGATATATTTAAATTTTTTCACGAAAATGATATCACTTTATTAAGCGGTTATGGCATGACTGAGGGGACTGGTGGAATAACCATGACACCCCCAGAGGATTATGTGCCAAATTCCGTTGGGAAATCTCTACCTGGGATTGATCTGAAATTGGCAGAGGATAATGAATTACTTATGCGGGGCCCNTATGTTTCTCCCGGTTATTATAANGATGAAATAAAAGGATCATATACGGATGGATGGTTTCATACCGGTGATATTTTCAAATATAAAAAAGGGCATTACTTCATTATTGACCGTAAAAAAGAAATTTATAAAAACAGCCGNGGCCAAACCATTTCACCTCAAAAAATAGAAAACCTATTCCAGGATTTTGAAGCAATCCGATCCGTCTTTTTAGTGGGTGATGGAAAAGAATTCAATACAATTCTCCTGTATCCGGAACCGNAAAATGATGCAGTAGATCAAANTACAATGTCTTCTGAAGAGGTTCGAATCTATTTTAGTTCTTTGGTNTTTTCTGTAAATACATTTTTACCTCCCTATGAGCGAATCGTGAATTATGCCATCATNCCCAGAGATTTTGATCATGGNCACNACGANCTCACACTAAAGAATACNTACAAACGAAAAAATGTATTAGAAAATTTTGCTGATATTATTNAACCGATGTATGAAAANAATTATATCAGCCTCATCCGTGGAGATTATGAAATACAAATTCCGAACTGGCTCCTACGNGAAAAACGTCTGACCCGGGGAGATATTCGTTGGGATGGAAAAACAATCCGAGAATATGAATTAGAAGAAGGATTACCACTTAAATGGACCAAATCAGCATTAATAATTGGAGATTATGTTTACCATATAAATGGCACCACATTCAATGTTGAAAAACTACTCAGAGATCCCGGTCTATGGNTAGGAAATAANTCATTAGTAGACTTTGTTGGCGAAGTTGCATTTCGGGTGATTTCTTTTGAACCATACCATACTCTATCGATAAATCACGCCCGGATTCCTTTTCAGACATTCAAATATTCACTAAAAGATGCGCCCAAGTATCCAGAGGGAGATTTATCCTTATCTACCCTTCATTTGGCTGTACACAACCTTTTACAGAAGGACCGTCAACACGTTAAATCTGCATTAAANTATTTTAAACAANNATTGGATTCNCCAAAATATCAATCCATAATCCAGGACCAGTTATTACGGCTTCAANTCCACCCTGATTCCGGCATTTGGATAAAATCTTTTGAAATGCTTATGCCTCATCTTNCGGGAGAAATGTTTATTAACTTATATCGGAAATCCATTCATGCAAATCAATGTGATTCCTTAACCACTTTGGATCCGGGCCTGATACAGGAAAACCATTTTCAATCTATATTAGAATTATTGACTGAGTTCAGACATTCAAAAAAAATACGGATAAAAGATAAAAAAGTTGGTGAAATGCTAATCAATTTGATTACGAATTTAGGCATTGCTCATCCAAAATATTTTACGAAATCACGAGGAGAATTAACCCTATGGATATTGGTCTCCCAAAAAATTTCGCTGGCAAAACTGGCTCGAGAAAATCGATCCAAGCTAGAGAATGGATTTCGAGACTGGATCCAATCACATTCATCAGCCAAAGCATTTAACTGGCAAAATATTCTTCAATTTGATGAAAATGTATCAAAGCAATTAAAGATCAGAATTGAACACGTTATCATTAACTCGACATTGATTTGTGAATCCACTTTCATTTTTTCTAAAGGTCGCCAAATACAATTAAATGAAATCGCACCTGAGGGTGTATGGATTTCTTTTCTCGAAGAGGGACATGGTAAAAACGTGATAAGGATTTTGGTTCAGTTAAAAGATAGACAAGCATTTAATTTCGTTATCAACATTAATGATTTCATAGACCAGGGGAAATTTACCCAAGAAACGAATTGGCTCATTTCCATGGGAGCCTCCATCAAAGACAAACAATTAGTCGAAGAATTCGGATCTTTCTGGCCTAATCATCAGGTTTATACTGAAGAATATATTTTGGGCGAGACTGTTTTACAGTATCTTAATCGTAACGAAAAAGAAATTTCTTCTGGAAAGTATATCGATCGATGGCAAATGCGATGGCTACACTTTATTTGGAATGGGGCCACGGCTTATTTGGATTTCTGGAAACGTACCGGATGTACACGCATCATTAAAAATGCATCCCCGAAAAATGTTATTATTCCGGAATTTGATTATTATACGGGCACAAGACTTGTATCAATCACTGGACGTAAAAAGACTAATAATATTGAAGATGTCTTTTCGTCTTTTTATCAACATTTTATCTTAGAAACTGAAGCCGTATTCCCCGGCTTGAAAAAAATGGCTGATTGGGAAATACTATATACAGCTCTTTTAGAGGTTTTTGGAATAAAAACAGGATCAAAAATCCTCAATACCATAAAAAAGAAAGACAAACATTCCGCAAAACGTGTTAAGCAATTCTTAGACGAAGTCAACTCAACCGGCTTACTGAGGAAACAGGTTGTTTTTGCTTCTTTGCGATATCAGCGTTGGCTGGATCTCAACCCGAAGGCGGCACACAAAGCCCGAGGTATCATTATCCAGGATTTATACAAGGATTACAAACTTCAGTCTCTTATTGAGCAATATCCCGAAACGCGGATTCGATTTTTCCTCATGACAGCCTTCAAGGATGCAAATCCAGATTTATTGAATCGGCTAACAGATCTCATGATACAAATGCGTTCGGGGTCCATCTCAGAAGAAAGTCTTGAATCTTACCTCCATACAATTCACGATGAAATAGATTTGACGGATCCAGAAAAATATTTCTTAACACGCCTCGTCTTTGAACATGTGGATGCGGCAGATTATGCAGAACTTATTTCACGAGATGTGGGGTCAATGGGTCAATTGGATTTAGCCGTAATCATTGAAGGAAAGTCAGGTCAATCCTTTAAAATTCGTCCACCAAATCACCCGAAAGAAGTGGCAAGATTTCATCGTCTGTTATTGGAAGCTAAACTTGAAGTGCAATTTGAAATGCAACACGAGTTTCTGCTTGTCTACGACAAAAAAGGCGCATTAGCTGGAGGCTTATTCTGGAAGAAAACAGGTCGGAAAATCGCGCATTTGGAAAAGATTGTTATTGCCCTACACTATCAAAAAAATCACTTGAGTATTCGACTAACAGAAGAACTTTTTAGTCGATTACGATTGAAAAAATTTAAATATTTAACAGTAGGGTTTTTCCAGTCCGGCCTTTTTTATCGATTGGGGTTTGAAATCAATCAAAAGTTCGGCGGATTGGTAAAGCAACTTTAATAAAGCATTCTGTAAATAACCACACCNGTAACAGAGACATAAAGCCAGATAGGCAATGTAATTCTGGCAATCTTTCGGTGCTTGCCAATGTTATCCGTCCACCCGCGATAAAGGGTTATGAGAGCAAGGGGTATGATTATTACCGCCAGAATGATATGGGTGATAAGAATAAAATAATAAATTTCCGTAAAATCACCTGTATATTGTTTAGGCCCTGCCTTAAACCAATGGTATATCACATAACTCACCAAAAAGGTACTGGAAGTACCGAAAGCGGTCAGCATTATAGTTTTATGCTGCTGCCGTTTTTTCTGCCGAATTAAGGTATAGCCATAAATCAATAANATCGTTGTAATCACATTGAGTATGGCATTGAATAAAGGAAGTTTTGATACATCTAAANATTCCCCTGTTCCCTCGGGCCTTGGGCCCAAAATTAAGAAAGCGACGGCGGCCGTAATTATTACGGAAACAATATAAATGATTCGAAGCCAAAAGTTATCCTGGTTCACCATTATTTTTCCGCCAATAATATGTTGATATCTTTTTTAAGATTCTTCATATCATCTNTCTGCATACCACTATAATATCCCCGGATTTGTCCTTTTTGATCTACCAGTGCAAATCGCTCGCTGTGAAAAATTATATCCTCAAAGTCTCCCATTTTAAATCCATTTTTAATCAATTCTTTCACATCTTCTTCCGGTCCGGTTAAAAAATGCCATCTATCAGTATTAGCATCGTAGCGGGAAGCATATTCAGTCAACACTTCTGGAGTATCATATTCCGGATAAACTGATATTGACACAATTCTAACATCATNATTATTCCGAAATTCTTTATGTATTATATTCATNTTTCCTGTCATGACGGGACATGCCATCGTGCAAGTTGTAAAAATAAAATCAGNCACCCAAACCTTGCCGTCCAAATTCCTGCGATTGATTTCATCNCCATGNCTATCGATGAAACTAAATGCCGGGATTTTTCCAATGACCGGTAGTCTGATTNTGGTTTTAGATTCTTTTATAAAATAGGTTGCCGTAAGAATTACAGCCACAATGCCATAAATAATAAACCGCGTCTTTTGAGACATAATTAGACTCCTAAATCTATAATGATAATGATGAGTAACGCCGGCAGGTAAAATACCGATGCTTTTAATAAAAATAATGCGCTTTTTCTAGATTTGTCTTTAGCCAAAGGGATCGCAGATAGAAAAAAGGCACACGAAATGATGGTTACACCCACTAGGTAGATCATGCCCAGAGATCCTTCCACCACAGGTAAAAGCGAAATGGGTATCATGAGNAATAGATGCCAGAATATCTGGCGCATGGTCCGTGAACCGTCTGGTTCGATGACGGGAAGCATTTTGAAATTGGCTGCGGAATAATCATCCTTGCACATCCAGGCAATTGCATAAAAATGCGGATGCTGCCAAAGATACATAATGCCAAACAGGATCAAAGCCATGGTGCCAATTTCTCCTGTGGCAGCCGTCCAGCCACCAATGATGGGTAATGCACCAGGGATAGATCCAATGGATGTATTTAACCAAGTAATTCTTTTTAATGGTGTATAAACCATGATATATAAAAATGCNGTTAATAGAGATAAAATTCCTGTCAGGATATTCACCTGACANACCAGCAGTAAACTCCCTGCCATAACCATAAATAAACCATAAAGAATCACATGAATGGGCGAAATCAGTCCCGCCGGCAAGGGTCTATTTTTAGTCCGTTCCATAAGCTTATCTGGTTCACGTTCTAAATAATGATTTAGCGCTCCTGAACCGGCAGCAGACAAGGAAGTTCCTAACAAAGTAAATACTAATTTATCCCAGGAACCAATTCCCATATTTCCCAGGTAGTATCCTAAAAGTGTGGCCACTAGNACAAGCGAAAGAATATTAAGCTTGCTCAATTCTAAATAAATACTAATGAGTGATTTCGCTTGTTGCTTCTGAAATTTCAACCGTTTCTCCAATCCGTCCATTTTATTGGATGTGTCCGCAGGATAAATAAGGTGCATGCACCCAATAGTGCCGCGCCTGTAACCACATGGAAGCTGGCGATATAAGGTGACCTTTCTGAAAGAACCGTTATTGCGCCCAAACTAAATTGTAGAATAACAATCCCAATGATGGAGACCATGGNAGCAAAAACCAGTTTATTTTCTTTAGCAAATGAACCATATTTATATCCAAANAATCCAATCGATCCCNTCACAATTATGGCGCCTAACCGGTGAANAAAATGAATAATCACCTGCCCCCGTGAAACTGGATCAATATCCAAATCAAATAATGTTGAATTAATATTGTGAATCATGGTTTCNGAAAAGGTGGGAATCCATAAACTACCCATTGTTGGGAAATCCGGGATAGCCATCCCGGATGCGGTGTGGCGCATGAGGGCGCCCAAAATCAATTGAACATAAACCAACCCAAACATGATGACTGCACCTCGTTTCATCCCGGAAGGCCCGGATATTTCAGTCCGTTTCGATCTTTCAATTGATAACCCATAAGCCAAAACAATCGTGGTCATAAAAAAAGTTTGTGCCAAAATACCATGAATGATTGAAACAGGTGGCGGTAGAAAAAATAAAACAGTAATTCCGCCAAATAATCCTTGTANGATCACCATTCCCAAAGCAAAAAATCCTATTTTTTTTAACCATTGTGGTTCTTGAGAAAATCCAAGCCATATGGCTTGGACCATGGTAAAAAAGCCCACAATTGTAGCAACTATTCGATGTCCATGTTCATAAAATATACCACCAACCATTTCGGATATTGGATATGCAAACATTTGTTTTCCATAGGTGGTTGGCCAATCGGGAACAGATAGTCCAACTTCGTGACTTTTAACCAATGCACCCGCAAAAATGAGAAACAGTGTTGAAAAAACAGTGAGTTTTGACAGTCGTCTTAACCAGATGTGNTATGGANATTTCATTTTTAATTATTGCCCCCGANAATAGGCGCTGAATTTACAGTTTACTNAAAGTTATTTTGAGGTTAATCCTAATAAAAAAACCCCTATCCATTCCTTTGAACAAATAGGGGCTCCATTAAAGGTTTACTGGATCCGGATTTACCAGTCGTCGTCATCGCCCCAATCGTCATCATCGCCCTCTTCTTCAAGGTATTCTGCCTCTTCATCNAGCCANGCTGCATATCCTTCATTCTCGTGAACAGTCAAAAATCCTTTCATACGATAGTGGCCTAATCCACATAACTGAGCGCAGGCAATTTCAAATCCTTTGCCTTCTCTCGCTGATCCTTTTGTTGTTTCCAAAAATTCTTCGGTGGTCATGGTGGCTTCAAACCAAACAGGAATTGCCATGCCGGGCACCGCATCCTGTTTCACACGAAATTCCGGTAGACCGAAACTGTGAAGCACATCTTTGGATGATAGGGAAATATTAATTGGTGTATTAACTGGAATATGCAATTGATTAACAGTAAATATATCATCCTTTGCAAATTCATCACTACGGTCCAGACCAATAGGGTTTTCAGCTTCGTCGACTAAATCTACAGAGGATTTCCCAAAAACACCATCGGGTCCAGGATAGTGAATATTCCATGCGAATTGCTGGGCAACCACCCGAATCTGTACAGTATCAGGTCCTTTAGGTACATCATTTATACGGCTGGCCCAAATAGGGAAAGCAAAACCGAATAACAACCCAACTTCAATCACAGCAATCACTACTTCTAAGTATGAAGAAAAATGACTTTTGACACCATGATAATCAGCCTTCGGATTTTTAGAAGCCCGAAACCGAATCAGTGTGTATATAAAAAAGACTCCCCAACCAACAAATAATACAGCCATTAACCAGTGAACAATCAAAATAATATTATCAATGGCGGGGCCTTGCGTTGACGCATTAACTAAGGGAAGTCCGAAATATTGAAGTAGTTCTAACACCTAAAATTACCTCTGAATTAATTTTTTTCTTTTTAATGATTTAGCATATCCCCTAGCACGTCGGTTCAGCACATATATGGACGAACCAAACCCACCCAAAACCGTTCCCGTCACCCCAAGCATGGCAATAATGGCTTTATTCATTCCCTGTGTAGCGGCGGCATTGGGATTCCCAAAGCAGGTAGCACAGGCATAACTCACTTCGGGTAGAAGTGCCAACATTAAAACCAATGTAATAAGGATACCTTTTTTCATCAGGAAATCGTTTTGAATTTTTTTAACACTTGAATACCATAAATCACAAGTCCTGATCCCGCTAAAAAAGAAACGATCGCTAATAAAATGGACCGATCCCATTCCCATAAACCAAACCAAATTGTGATGANAATGGAGAGAATGATGAAAATGATGTGAAAAGTCTTTATTGACATTTTATATCTTTGTCTGTGCTAACATATTACCCAAGGGTAAAAACATGAGGATTAGAAACATTGCTACTGTCACGATTAGCGTCCAATAAATGGTAATTTTTTCATCAATCAAATGCATAAAATAACTCGCCACTAAAGCACCCTTAACGCTGGCAACCCCCAGAGCTAATGCAACGGATGCACCTACCCCTAAATCCAGGTAAGAAATAGCAACAGTCACAATGGTTAAAAAAGCCAATGCAACGAAGACAATAACATACGTTTTGACGTGATGTTTAATTTCTTCAGGAGTTAAATCAGCCATGATAATTCCTCATAATAAGTAGAGTACCGGAAATAAGAAAATCCATACTAAATCTACAAAATGCCAATACAATCCGACAATTTCAATCCGATTGGTAAAACGATCAGGATCACTTTCCCACATTTTAGCGCCTGGCATCCAGAAAAAGAAAATAACAATCATACCACCAATAATATGGAGGACATGAAGGCCGGTTAATGTAAAATAAATGCCAAGAAAACTATTAGTGGATGGAAATAATCCATGATGAAACTTGGCTGTATATTCAAAATATTTAACCACTAAAAATGATGCAGCCAAGAGTAGGGTTAAACCCGTATAGAGTTTGAATTTATCAAATTCTTTTAACTTGAGTGAGGCCCAACTCATCACCATGGTCACTGATGAAGTAATAAGAAACAAGGTATTGAGTGTGGCCAATGGCACATTCAGAATATCAGCACCCGTTGGCCATGATTCTGCACCTGTCCGCAAAAAAACATAGGCAGAAAATAATCCACCAAACAGCATGACTTCTGATGCCAAAAATAACCAGATGCCTAACTTTCCGTTGTAAAGACCGGTATCCGGTCTGTCTTTAACGGTATATGGGATATCCATAAATCTTAACCCTTCTCACTTTGAGGTGTAAAATCTTTATCAGCGCCGGGTACACTGTATTCGTAAGGACCGCGGTAAACAGTTGGTACCGTTTCAAAATTTCCATGGCCCAAAGGCGGAGATGTGGTGTCTGTCCAATCAATCGTTGTGGCACCCCAGGGATTCGTTTCACCGGTTTTCTTACCGCGTAAACTGATAATCAAATTCACAATGAAAAAGATTTGAGCCAGGCCGAGAAGCCATGCGGAAATAGACATAACTTCATTCAAATAAAGGACATCGGCTGCATGGGCATAAATTTCACCACCGTCCCAGAGACGTCTGGATACGCCTGCTAATCCTTGGACAAACATGGGCATAAAAACGCCATTCATAAAAATGAATGAAAAGAAAAAATGTAGTTTCCCCAACGTTTCATTGGTCCGTTTTCCCGTTATTTTTGGAAACCAATAATAAATTCCTGCAAACAAGGCAAAAATCGTTCCCGGTGCAACAACATAGTGGAAATGGCCAATNACATAATAAGTATCATGAAGATGAATATCAGCAGCAGCTAATCCCAATGGCAACCCCGTCAACCCTCCAATTCCGAACATGGGAATAAATCCAAGGGCGAACAGCATGGGTGTATTAAACCGAATTGAGCCACCCCACAAGGACAAAAACAATGTGGTAAGGATGACCACAGACGGTATTGAAATAATCATGGTTGTTGTCTGGAAAAAGGCACCGATTGACGTTCCCATCCCCGTGATATACATGTGGTGCGCCCAAACNATAAAAGACATAAAACCGAGNAAAACCATGGCATAAACCATAGCTTTGTAACCCCNAATTGGTTTCCGTGTATTATTNGCAATCACTTCTGTAATGATACCAAATGCAGGTAAGATCAATACATATACTTCCGGATGGGCAAGAAACCAGAAGAGATGCTGCCATAATAATGGACTCCCGCCACCAGTATAGTTCTGCACTACTCCGGATACGACCAACCCGCTGGGCATAAAGAAACTTGTCCCAACCAATCTATCCATCAATTGTAATACGCTGGCCGCNTCTAATGGCGGAAATGCCAAAAGTAACAGGAAAGCAGTTATGAACTGGGTCCATACAAAAATGGGTAATCGCATCCAGGTCATGCCTTTGGCTCGGAGTTGAATAACGGTAACTAAAATGTTCACCGATCCTAATAAAGAGGATGTAATCAAGAACACCATTCCAAGTAACCAAACTGTTTGTCCCATNGTGGCCGTAACTGANANNGGNGGATAGGATGTCCAACCGGAATTTGCGGCNCCGCCTGGTACAAAGAATCCAACGATCATTACAATACTACCAACAAAATACANCCAGTAAGATGCGGCATTCAGTTTGGGNAAAGCCATATCAATGGTCCCAATTTGCAATGGAAGGAAATAGTTTCCGAATGCACCAAAAGCCAATGGNACCACACCCAAAAATATCATAATNGTNCCGTGCATNGCACCCAATGAATTNTACATTTCAGGAGNAATAATTCCACCTTCACCTAANAAATTACCCACAATAGGAACGGGATTCCCCGGATAGGCCAATTGATACCGCATGATCATCATCAGTGTNAATCCAACCAGGAGCCACACCAGTGATGTGATTCCATATTGGAGACCGATAATTTTATGGTCTGTGGAGAAGATGTACTTCGTCCAGATACTTTCTTTATGGTGGTCAGTGCTCATTCATGATTCCTGATTAATCTAAAAATACTAGGTGTTCCGTAAAATGAATTCAAAATTCAAAAACAGATCGANGAATTTAATGCTCTACATTGAATATGAACAAATATTANAGTCATAAGTTTTTATTATTACTGNAATTGTTTTAAGTTTTATAATTCATNTTTTTTCCTCTCATCTATAGTTAGTCCCTTGTTTTAGGAACTTCCTTTACTCTAAATTTGAGGGCTATTTTAGATATTATAATCATCTTAATCAGGAGAATGAAAATGCGAAAAATATTAACCTTTTCTATAATTGGCAGTTTGGCTGTTACCACNTTATTTGCTGGGGATGTTTCCGGTCGTGTAAAATATGTAGGTAAAGCACCCAAATCAAAACGCCTCCGTATGGACGCTGATCCTGTGTGTGCAGCATCCCATAAGGAAGCAGCTATTTCTGAATCATTTATTGTAGATGCGGATGGTAACTTGGCAAATGTTCTTGTGTACTTAAAAGGTGTGAGTTTTAGCGGAAAGGCTACATCTGCTGCTGCGATCATCGATCAAAATGGCTGTATGTATTCCCCCCATGTAATGGGTGTTATGGCTGGCCAACCGGTTAAAATTCTTAACAGTGATGCTACCATGCACAATATCCATGCCTTACCAAAAGTCAATAGAGAATTCAATAAAGGTATGCCAAAATCACTTAAAGAAATTTCAACAGTCTTCGATAAGTCTGAAGATGTTTTTGTGATCAAATGTGATGTCCACCCTTGGATGAAAAGCTATACACAAGTATTTGATCATCCTTACTTTGCTGTCACAGGAGCAGATGGTACATTTAATATTCCAAATGTCCCAGATGGTACGTATGAAATTGTTGCTTGGCAAGAAAAGTTCAAGAATAAAGTACTTACCCAAAGTGTTACTATCAAAGGTGGATCAGCATCCGTTGACTTCAATTTCAAACGGCCAAAAAAGAAGAAAAAATAATTTCAATCTTAAATCTATTCTTTTGAAAAAGCCTCCCANAAGGGAGGCTTTTTTATTTATATAAATTTCGAGGTTTCTTAAGGAATCACAATCAAAACCGTATAATTCCTCTTCCACTTTGTCCACTCATCATATCTTCATAGGCAATATTAACTTGTTCTAAACTATATAGTTTGGAAATCATTTTATCGATAGGCAATTTTCCACCTAAATATAGATGAGCATATTTTATGAAATCCCGGTTGGCATCTGAGGTTCCATAGTAAGATCCTTTNACCGTTTTTTCCTGGCGGGTCAACATGGCACCGGATAAATTTGTTTTCGAACCCATTGGCGAGATGCCGGATAGGACTAAAGTGCCTCCTGGCCGAACAACTTCCATTGCCATTTCTTGAAGTTGGGTAAGTCCTACTGCTTCAAAAGCAAAATCCACTCCCCTGTTTTCTGTTAATGAGTAAATACGATTAATAGAATCATCATTGGAAATNATAAAATCTGTTGCTCCCAACAGTTTAGCCATTGAAGATTTCTTNGGANACAATATCGATTGATATAATTTTTTCTGCACCGGCATATGCGGCACCCATGATGGTACTAAGCCCCACCCCACCTGCACCAAACACAGCGACAGAATCACCTTTTTTAACCTGTGCTGTATTCAAAACGGAACCNACCCCTGTTGTAACGGCACATCCAATTAATGCACCAACCTCGTCGGGGATTTNATCGGGNATTTTTATACAGGATTCTTCCGGGACAACCGCATATTCTGAAAGGCANGATAGCGCACAATAATGNAAAATATCACTGCTATTCNTCGATAACCGGGACGTTCCATCCATCAAATTACCTTTCCANATATGGNCGGTAAATGNTTCACACAGACCAGGNCTTTCTTTTCTGCAANAAAAACATATTCCACAATTGGGTGCCCAATTCAATACAATCTTATCACCCTTTTTCACCCGTGAAACATTTTGACCTAANTCCGCCACATATCCGCACCCTTCGTGGCCTGGGACTACCGGTAGTGGATGTNGNGTATCTCCTGTACGTAAATGCCAATCACTATGACATACCCCTACAGCACTCATTTTAATAAGAACTTCATTCGCTTTGGGTGGATCTATATCCAACTCCATGATTTTAAATGGGGTATTTATGTCGAATAAAACTGCAGCTTTGCTCTTCATGGCTCTACCAAATATAAATAAAAAAAACGTTTCACGAACACCAGAACGGGGTTTATTTCAATTTTATTTAGATTTTACCACTCATCATCACCCCAATCGTCATCCTCTTCAATAATAAAACCATAACCCTCTATCTCAAGATGCTTTCTAACAATGGCAGACACATCTTTAGGTCCCTCTATACCCCAATTCCAATCAATCAGAGTGGTATACAAACGAGTGCTATCGCCCATTAGATTGGCTACTTCTGGGCCCCAGACTTCGCGTACGGAATTCACCGGTTCTTCCATGGGAATGTAAGGAGCAGGCATCTTAGTCCCGGGCATTATTTTCTGAGGATCAGTATACCATTCAATGAGCCATTCAGGCCGAAGCCGTTCTTTGCTAAGTACCAAGTTAGGTGCCCAAGTCAAAGCTGCCTGTTTCGGCTTCTCATCGCCATAAAAATGGCAGTTATTACATGCCCCCATCTCTTGAATTATCTCACCTGCCTTATACGATTCGGAATTAAGGGTAAACTGATGGGGATTTTCATAGGTCAATGATAACTTATCTTTATATTGGAAATATGCGATTACCTTATTCCACTCTTCATCAGTATAGTCAAAGCTAGGCATTCTAGCCTGAAGATGTGGTCGGACCATACTTATATTTTTGAACCAGTTTAATAGCCATTGAGGTTGTGTTTTTTGGCCTTGGGTATTAAGCAAGGGAGGACTAAAACTCTGTACCAAACTCATGTCTTCTGCATTGGTCTGGTCAGCTACTTCCTTTAACCATTTTGCAGTCGATGGCCAAATGGCTCCACCCTCTCCATCTATTTTATGACACCCTAAACAATTATTTGTATGTATAAACTGTTCACCTTTGGAAACAGCTACAAAGGCGGGAGTTTTTTCTGGCAATTTAGATTCAGGGATCTCATCATTAACAAGTCCCATGATTAGTGTAACCAACGAAGTTATCTCTTTATCATTCAAGCCATAATGTGGCATACGTGATTTTTCCAATGGTTTCAGCTTCTTAACTGTAACGCTGCCATCTTCTTTTGGTATTAAATCAAATATTTCAGGTTGTTTTATCTTATTGTAGAACCAATCCCATTTAGTATGCGGTATTTTTTCATGCCACAAACCAAAATCTAGTTTAGAGATTAATTTACTACCTTCATAATTAAGAGAAATTCCAATAGGTTTTTTATCTTCAAAACCATCAATATTATGACATGAATAACAACCATAATGTCCAATAAGCTTTTCACCTGAGTATATTTGTTTTTCTTGAATTGTCATGTTCAACAATTTTTTCTCAACCTGATTAGAAGTATAGATTTGGGATAAAAAATCTGATGAAATTTTATTAAGAATATCATTATTAGGTTTGGGCACTTCAGTGCTATCAAAAATTATATTTTTATCCTTAATTAAATAAGATGCAATATCCGTAGCCTCTTGATCAGATAATCGCAAATTGGGCATCTTAGTATCAGGGTGATAACTGTAAGGATTTTGTAACCAATTAAATAACCATTGCTTATTAGTCTTAGAGCCAAGGCCTATCAAATTCGGACCTTGTTCAATCCGTAGAGCTTGAATAGAGGACTCATAGTCAGGATTTGGAGTTGGTTCTATTTGGTGACATCCCATACATCCATAGGATGACACCAATAAACGGCCATTGTCAGGGTCACCTTCTAAAGGGCTCTTCTTTTGAGAATATTCTATTGAATTTTCAAATAAATATTCTGTCATAGCCAATACCTCTTGCTCTGTCCGTGTAAGGTCATCAGTTGAACTATTGTTTCCTTTTTTAAAAAAATGTGGCATCCATGTATTATGACGGAAACTCCTTGGCTCCATAATCCAGCGATAAGACCAATCTCGAGTTGTTTTAGAAGCCATTTTATAAAGACTGGGTCCAGGTTTAGGCGCTTCTGCCCATCGTTCCATTTCGTGACAAGAATAACAACCGGATTTTTCAAATGTTGCAAGTCCTAAACTTAACATTTCCGCTCCCTTGATAGGCATATTATCACTGTGGCATTTATAACACCCGGCTTCAGTATATTGTAAAGGAAGCATTTTATTTTCCCAATGGTGCAAGGCTTCCCAATTATACTTCATTTCCCATTCATGAGCCTGTTCTTCATTCTGAGGCATATGAACTGATGAAGTGAAGCCAGTACCGCGGCCACGACCTCCATGGCATGATGTACACCCATATAGACTCATTGGATGAGCTGAAGATTCACCAACAAACTCATCTAATCTTGGATGAGTTGTATACGGCTGTGGTTGATTCTCAAAACCTTTTTTATCAATACCCATATGGCAAGTCATACATCGATCAACTTTAGGCATACCCATAAAGACCAAGTCTTCATCTAAATCATTTACTACAACTTGTTTGACTTCATAATATGGATCAATAAAATCAAGTACTGGAACATCACGAATAATATTTGCAAGTTTATTTGAAAATGACATTGCTTCAGGATCAATTTTTGTCAATTTTTTTTCTAGCAAATTTTTATCTCTTACAATAGCTGAGATAGCATCGTTAGCTGTTTTTAATGATTGGCGAATAAATTTTAATTCATTATTAGCAGTCTCTATCTTGCTATTAACAATCTCAGATTCTAATTTACTCGAAGATGTTAACTGTGATAATTTTTCATATTCTTTTTTTGTTGAAGCCAAATCACCATGACCATGTTCAGCTTGTTCAAAATCATACTTAGCAACATCTAAATCTGCTTTTGTAAACTGAAATATCTGATTTTTTGCATATAGCACTGCTTCCAAATTTTGAATTTTATTTTGAATAGATTCAATTTCATCTTGACGTGATTTAACTTTAGTTAGTGCCTCCTCAAACTGAACCTTCAAAATAGCATAATCTTTATTTTCATCTAAATTTATATTGGCTATTTCAATGTCAGCACGAGTTTTTTCAATTTCTAATTCCCTAAATTCAATTTGATACTTTTTCCAAGGACGATTGAAATCATTGGAAAAAACTAAAAGCCAAATCAGAGTGAACAATATACTTGAAATAGCAAACCACTTATTTAGTTTCAGGATATTATAATATCGTTCTTGTTGATTAATCAATGGTTTACTATGATTCTATTATTAGAAGTTGAAAAAGTATTCCGGAATTGCAATAATGTATTTCAGATTAAACATCCATCTTAAATACATTTTGATTGGCAGAAATAGGGCGGTTAAAATTAATACTATAAACAAAGAATATCGTGCAGCACCTAATTGCTCAAAAATACCTTTAAGCTTTGTCTTGGCCAATAAAGGTGGTAAGATCAAAAAATATCCGAGGAGTAATAAAATTCCCCAAATTTCTCGAAATAAAATATTTTCAGGTAATCCGGTACTCATCCATTTAACATAAATAAATTCGGATAAATTTATGTTGGTTAGTGCTTCAACCTTATGGCTGTCCCAATATTCAAACGGGCCAAAGAAGTTCCAGTTTGGTCCACGTAA
This sequence comes from Fidelibacterota bacterium, assembly GCA_002715035.1. GTDB lineage: Bacteria > Fidelibacterota > Marinisomatia > Marinisomatales > TCS55 > TCS55. Next base: position 413 of record PAXB01000002.1, on the reverse strand, counting down.
AGCAACACCAATTACAATCAGTAAATTCCATAGAACGAGCCAGCCAAACATATAAATAGAAATGGAAAATTTTCTATTTTTAAAACTATAGTATCCAGATCCTTGCGAATTATTATCTAAATAGGGAATTGCCATCAGTCCAACTATAATTAAACTGGGCAAAACCACTCCCGCCATCCATGGGTCAAAGTAGACCAGCATTTCTTGGAGGCCTAAGAAGTACCATGGCGCTTTAGCAGGATTTGGTGACTCAGATGGGTTTGCAGGTTCTTCTATCGGGGCCGCCAGCCCTATGGACCAAATTAACATAAAAGCAGAACAAAGAACGATTGTAATCAATTCTACATAAACTAAATCAGGCCAGACTAACACTTTATCATTGGGTGCATCATACTGCTCATCTACTGGCTGTC